>CAZCEB010000062.1:0-9021 GCA_964497305.1 uncultured Muribaculaceae bacterium
GAACAGATGAAAATCTTGATGTAATCATGAATCCTGACAAGGGAGACGTTCAGATTTTCCAAAACCTTGAGGTTGTTCCTGATGGGGAAGTTACTGATCCTAATACACAAATCAGCTTGAGTGATGCTCGTGCCGATCAAGACCCCGATGTGGAAATTGGTGAAGAACACACAAAAGAGATATTCTTTGCCGACTTTGGTCGTCGTGCAATCCTTAATCTTCGTCAGACTCTACAATCTAAAATCCTTGATCTTCAAAAAGAAGCAATATATTCTAAATTTAAAGAACTTGAAGGCGAACTTGTATCGGGAGAGGTTTATCAAACATGGTCAAAGGAAACACTTCTTCTTGACGATGATAAAAATGAAATGCTTCTTCCTAAGAGTGAGTCTATCCCCGGCGATTATTTCCGCAAAGGGGAAACTGTGAGAGCTGTAATTGTTAATGTAGATAACAAAAACAATAATCCAAAGGTAACAATTTCTCGTACACATGAGAATTTCTTGCGCCGATTATTTGAACTTGAAGTTCCTGAAATCCATGACGGACTCATTAATATACGTGCCGTAGCTCGCATTCCGGGAGAGCGTGCAAAAATTGCCGTAGAAAGTTATGACGACCGCATTGATCCGGTAGGGGCATGTGTGGGCGTTAAAGGCTCTCGCATACATGGTATTGTTCGTGAGCTTCGCAACGAAAATATCGATGTAATTAATTATACAACAAATCCTTCATTGTTTATACAACGAGCATTGAGTCCGGCTAAAATTTCGTCAATACGTCTTGACCAAGAAGAAAAGAAGGCAGAAGTATTCCTTCGTCCTGAAGAAGTGTCATTGGCGATTGGTAAAGGTGGATTGAATATCAAGCTTGCATCAATGTTGACTGGATATGTTATTGACGTTTATCGTGATACAGAGGATGTAGAAGAAGATATCTATTTGGATGAATTCAAAGATGAAATCGACGCATGGATTATCGATGCATTGAAAGATATAGGTTGTGTAACTGCTAAGGCAGTTCTTTCAACTCCACGTGAAGTTCTCATCGAGAAAGCCGATCTTGAAGAAGATACAGTAGATCAAATAATCAGTATCTTAAAAGCTGAATTTGAAGAAGATTAATTATAGTAAGCAAATCCCATTTACAATATATGGCGAAAACAAAAATAAGTAAAGTAGCAAAAGACCTTAACGTAGCAATCCCTACGGTAATTGATTTTTTGCGCAAAAAAGGTATCTCGATTGACGATAATCCAAATGCTCGCATCGAGGACGACGCCTATAACCTTTTGGTAAACGAATTTAGTACCGATAAGGAACAAAAAAACAAGTCAGCACAATTCTCTTCAGAACGCCAAAAGGAGAAAAGTAAGCCTGCGCCAAAAGAGGTTGTCAAGCAAGTTGAGGAAATAAAAATTAAAGCTGAACCAACTCAACAACCTAAAATTTTGGGCAAAATAGATCTTTCGGCATCGGGGAAACCTGCACCTAAACAACCGGCGCCTAAACAGGTTGAGGTCAAACAAGAGGTGAAGAAAGAAGTGAAAACGCCGGCTCCACAAGCTCCTAAACAAGAGCCTGCAAAACCTGTTGTGGAAGCGCCCAAACAGGTAGAGAAGAAGGTTGAAACTCCGGTCGTGAAAAAAGAAGCGACACCGGCACCAAAGGTCGATGCTCCGGAAGTTGAAAAGAAAGAGAAAAAAGCACCTGAAACACCTGTTGTAAAAGCTGAAGATGAAGTTTTCACTCTTAAACGCACTGTTGCAGGACCAACGGTTAATGTCGTTGGTAAGATAGACCTTTCGGCAATTAATCAGCAGACTCGTCCTAAGAAAAAAACCAAAGAGGAAAAGCGTAACGAGCGCATAGCAAAAGATAAAGCGGCTCAAGCTGCAACCAATCAAGGCAATGGCGATCGTAAAAAACGCAAACGCATTGGTGGAAAAGAAAAGATTGACATCGAGAAAACATCGATGCAACAAGATAATCAAGGTGGCAATAACTCACGTAAAAATGAACGCCGTCATGAAAAACCCTCAAAAGAGGCTCGTGCAAAACGTCCTGTACACACAGAGGTAAATGATGAAGATGTTCAAAAGCAAATCAAAGAAACGCTTGCACGTTTGACAAGCAAAGGTCAAAAGAAAGGTGCTAAGTGGCGTAAAGAAAAGCGTGAAGCATTTGCGAGTCGTGAGCGTGAAGCTGCCGAGCTTGAAGAAGCAGAAAGCAAGGTGCTTAAACTCACAGAGTTTGTAACAGCCAACGACCTTGCTATAATGATGGATGTGCCCATTAACAATGTCATTGCTACATGTATGAACATTGGTGTAATGGTTTCTATAAATCAACGTCTTGATGCTGAAACAATCAATATTGTAGCTGAAGAATTTGGTTTCAAAACTGAATATGTTTCTGCTGAGGTGGTAGAAGCAATAGCACAAGAAGAGGATAGCGAAGAAGAACTCACTGATCGTCCTCCGATTGTTACTGTCATGGGACACGTTGACCATGGTAAAACATCATTACTCGACTATATACGTCAAGCTAATGTTATCGCCGGTGAAGCAGGTGGTATCACTCAGCACATAGGTGCTTATAATGTAAAACTCAGCGATGGTCGTCGCATCACATTCCTCGACACTCCGGGGCACGAAGCGTTTACAGCGATGCGTGCGCGTGGTGCTAAGGTTACCGACTTGTGTATTATTATTGTTGCGGCTGATGATAGTGTCATGCCACAAACAGTAGAAGCAATCAACCATGCTTCGGCTGCCGGTGTGCCCATCGTGTTTGCGATCAATAAGATAGATAAACCAACTGCTAATCCCGACAAGATTAAAGAAGAACTTGCTAATATGAACTATCTTGTTGAGGATTGGGGTGGTAAATATCAATCACAAGACATTTCAGCTAAAAAAGGTCTTGGAGTTGATGAATTGATGGAAAAAGTATTGCTTGAAGCAGAAATGCTTGAGCTAAAAGCTAATCCCGATCGCAAAGCAACCGGTTCTATTATCGAATCTTCACTTGACAAAGGTCGTGGTTATGTTGCTACTGTCCTTGTTCAAAATGGTACACTTCGTGTAGGTGATACTATCCTTGCCGGAACACACTTTGGTAGAGTAAAAGCGATGTTCAATGAGCGTAATCAACGCATCAAAGAAGCCGGACCTGCTACTCCTGCATTGATTCTTGGTTTGAATGGCGCTCCTACTGCCGGGGATACATTTAATGTAATGGATACGGAACAAGAGGCACGCGAAATTGCAAATAAGCGTGAGCAATTACAACGCGAACTTGGACTACGCACAAATAAACGTATGACGCTTGAAGAAATCGCTCGTCGTCGTGCATTGGGTAATTTCCATGAACTTAACATTATTGTTAAGGGAGACGTTGACGGCTCTATTGAAGCGTTGTCTGACTCTCTAATCAAGCAATCAACTGAAGAAATTCAAATCAATGTGCTTCACAAGGCTGTTGGTGAAATCTCTGAAAGCGATGTCGTGCTTGCTGCTGCATCAGATGCTATCATCATCGGTTTCCAAGTGCGCCCGTCGGTTGCTGCGCGTCGAGCTGCCGAAAGGGATGGAGTGGAAATTCGTTTGTATTCGGTTATCTATCAGGCTATCGAGGAAGTTCAAGATGCAATGGAAGGTATGCTTGCTCCCGAACTCAAAGAGGAGGTTACCGGTACTGCCGAAGTGCTTCAAACCTACAAAATTTCTAAAGTTGGAACAATTGCAGGAGCAATTGTTCGCGAAGGAAAAATCAAACGTACTTGTAAGGTGCGCTTGATACGCGATGGTATTGTTCGTTACACCGGAGAACTTGGCTCATTGAAACGTTTCAAAGATGATGTTAAGGAAGTTCTTACAGGATATGATTGTGGTCTTAATATTGCAGGATACAATGATATTCAAGAAGGGGACATCATCGAGGCGTATGAAGAGATAGAAGTAAAAAAATCGCTATAAAACCATCATATAGATGCCCGTTGCCTACATAAACATAGGCTCCAATATGGGTGACCGTCTTGCTTTAATAGAGCAGGCTGTCGCCCATATTGAGCATTTGTGCGGTACGTCAGCCCGACGTACTCCTATATATCATTCTCAATCGTGGGGATATGAGTCTGATGCAGAATTTGTAAATCTTGGTATTGCAATTGAAACTGATATTGCCCCAACCGATTTTTTAATTGCTTTACAAACGATTGAAAAAAAAATATCAGATAACCCCCATCGTGATGATTCAGGGAATTATATAGATAGAGAAATTGATATTGATATCATTGCAATCGATGAGATTGTGATGTGCACTCCGGAGCTCACGTTACCTCATCCTCGCATGCATTTAAGAGATTTTGTAATGACGCCGTTGATGACACTTGAGCCAGAGTGGATACATCCTGTTTTTGGCGCAAATATAATGCAATTGATGGATAAGAAATGGTATAAAGGATGTGCCGTTGTGGGAGTTGGAGAGGTGTTGTGGGATATGTTTCCATCGGGAAAGAAAATAGGTGGAGCTCCTGCCAATTTTGCATACCATGTACTGAAATATGGCTTTCAGAGTGTTGTTGTCAGTTCGATTGGAAATGATGATTTAGGAAATGATATTTCAACGATATTTAAGCAAAACGGCATAAATTATCAACTTGAAAAAACTGATTATTCAACCGGAATGGTACAAGTATCGCTTGATAATGCCGGTGTCCCTCAATATGAAATCATAGAGAATGTTGCATGGGATAACATTAGGATGTCTGAAAAATTAATGTGGCTTGCTCAGAGTACAAGTGTAGTGTGTTTTGGTACTCTTGCTCAGCGAAATGAGGTATCTCGAAATACAATAAATGCATTTATTGATGCAATGCCACCTGAAACATTGAAAGTATTTGATATTAATTTGCGGCAGAACTTTTATTCTCGTGAAATAATACATGAGTCATTAAGGAAGTGTAATGTATTGAAAATAAATGATGATGAACTGAATGTTGTGAGTGAAATACTTGCACTTAATGGAGATTTCAATACTCAATGTTGTGAATTGAGGACTCGCTATCAATTAAAAATACTGATTTTGACTTGTGGGATAAATGGCAGCTATGTGTTTAGTAACGATGAAATGTCATTTATTGAAACTCCCAAAGTAGAGGTTGTTGATACAGTTGGAGCAGGTGATGCATTTACTGCGGCATTTGTCGCATCGATATTGGAAGGAGATGTAATTAAAGTGGCTCATCAAAAAGCAGTAGAACTCTCGGCTTATGTGTGTACGCAAGAGGGAGCAATGCCACATTACGTCCCATTGTCGGAATAGAGAATACACATAGTGAAGTAATTTTGTTGAAAGGAAGTGCAATTTATTGAGATACTGAAAATTTCTTTGTAAATTTGCACGAATTATAATGGGATGAACTGCACAAAATGGTTTATTCCCGGAAAATCGTTTCTAATTATGAATATATCATATAATTGGCTAAAACAGTACATCGACTTCAAGTTGACTCCTGACGAACTTGCAGCCGCGCTCACTTCAATAGGTCTTGAAACCGGTGGAGTAGAGGAAGTTGAATCAATAAAAGGCGGATTACGAGGTGTAGTAATCGGTAAAGTGCTTACGTGTGAAGAACACCCAAATAGCGACCACCTTCACATTACAACAGTTGATTTAGGAACAGGCGAGCCGACACAAATCGTGTGTGGAGCTCCAACTGTTGCTGCAGGACAAACAGTTGTTGTTGCAACGGTAGGGACTACACTCTATGATGGAGATAACGAGTTTCAAATCAAACGTTCAAAAATACGTGGCGTAGAATCATTAGGTATGATATGTGCCGAAGATGAAATTGGCATTGGAACATCGCATGATGGTATTATTGTATTAAATGATGATGTAAAACCCGGAACTCCTGCGGCTGAATACTATAACTTGACAAGCGACTATGTCCTTGAGGTGGACTTGACTCCTAACCGCATTGATGCGGCGTCTCACTTTGGAGTAGCTCGTGATTTAAGCGCGTGGCTTGCTCAAAATGCTGAGGCTTCTCAATTGAAACGTCCTGATGTGTCGTCTTTTAAAGTTGATAAAGCTGAGGGAGCAATTGCTGTTGAGGTAGAAAACACTATGGCCTGCCCACGTTATTCAGGAGTAACAATACGTAACATCAAGGTTGCTGAAAGTCCGCAATGGTTGAAAGATTGCTTGACTGCTATAGGTCAACGCCCTATTAATAATGTTGTGGATATTACTAATTTCATGCTTCATGGCATGGGACAACCTTTGCACTGTTTTGATGTAGATAAAATAGAAGGAGGAAAAGTAGTAGTGCGCAATTGTGCAACAGGCACACCATTCACAACTCTTGATGGCGTAGAACGCAAACTCGATGAAAATGATTTGATGATATGCAATGCCAATGCCCCAATGTGTATTGCCGGAGTATTTGGCGGACTTGATTCTGGTGTAACAGAGTCAACGACATCAATTTTTATTGAAAGTGCATATTTTAACCCAACATCGGTGCGCAAAACTGCTCGTCGTCATGGGTTGAATACCGATGCTTCATTCCGTTATGAACGTGGAATTGATCCTAATGGAACACTATATTTTGTGAAACTTGCAGCATTAATGGTGCAAGAACTTGCAGGAGGTGAAGTGTGTGGAGATATCGTGGATATCTATCCCGAAGAGATTAAACCATTCCCTGTAACTCTTTCTTATGAAAAGTTAAATGCTCTCATTGGTAAGGAAATTGCCCCTGAGACAGTTGACTCAATCCTTGCATCTTTGGAAATTGAGATTGTTGCGCGTCGTGATGGTGAAATCGATCTTCTTGTTCCCACCTATCGTGTTGATGTTCAACGTCCATGCGATGTGATTGAGGATGTATTGCGCATATATGGTTATAATAATATAGAAATCTCGTCAACCGTTCACTCAAGTTTATCTTATAAGACATTGACTGATAGTGCAAATGATTTACGCGAGCTAATCAGCCAACAATTAACTGCCGGAGGATTTAATGAGATAATGAATAACTCATTGACAGCCGAGGCTTATTATGAAGATATCACATCATATCCTGTTGAACATTGCGTTAAACTACTCAATCCGTTGAGTAATGATTTAAATGTGATGCGTCAAACATTGTTGTTTGGTGGATTAGAGTCGGCTGCTCACAATATAAATCGTAAGTCGAGCGACTTAATGATGTATGAATTTGGTAATGTATATTATTTCAATCCTGAAGCTCAATCAACCAAAGAAGCTCCTCTTGCGCCATATAGTGAATATAGCCGTTTAGGATTGTGGCTTACAGGAGCTATACGCACAGGAAATTGGTGCTGCCCCGAAGAGCCGGCTACAATCTATGATTTAAAAGCAATAGTGGCAAACGTTATTGCCCGACTTGGGATTTCAGAGCGTGAAATACAATTGATAAAAGGTGAAAACAGCATATTTGCGGCATCATTGAAGATTGTTACACGTGCAGGAAAAGAACTTGGCGAAATGGGCATCGTGGCAAAGGCTGTTTTGAAAAAAATGGATATACGTCAAGATGTATTCTTTGCCGAACTTGATTGGAACTCGCTTGTGCGTTTGGCATTGAAGAAAAAGGTAACATATACAGCATTACCTAAGACAATGCCGGTAAAACGAGACCTTGCATTATTGATTGATAATGCGGTAACAATGGAGCAAATTGAAACCGTTGTGCGTGAAAGCGAGCGTCGTCTGCTCAAGGGAATTACTCTTTTCGACGTATATGAAGGTAAGAACTTGCCTGAAGGTAAGAAATCTTATGCTATTGCAATAACAATACAGGATGATGAAAAAACACTTCAAGACAAACAAATCGAAGCGGTGATGAACAAGATTATCACTAATTTGGAAAAACGTCTTGGATCAACATTGAGATAAAATTAAACAATAACAATACAATAAAAATAACCACAATGGGAAGAGCTTTTGAATATCGCAAAGCAAGAAAACTCAAACGATGGGGAAACATGTCTCGCACATTCACCAAGATTGGTAAAGAAATCACTATTGCTGTAAAAGCAGGTGGTGCCGATCCTGTGATGAACCCTCGTTTACGCGTGCTCATGCAAAATGCTAAGGCTGCAAATATGCCTAAGGATACTGTTGAACGCGCTATTAAGAAAGCCACCGACAAAGATGCCGGCGACTATAAAGAAATCGTATATGAAGGATATGGTCCTTTTGGGATTGCTATCGTTGTAGAAACGGCTACAGATAACAATACTCGCACAGTTGCCAATGTTCGCTCTTATTTTAACAAACATGGCGGTTCTCTTGGAACATCGGGATCTTTGACTTTCCTATTTGAACACAAGAGTGTGTTTAAAATCAAGCCCAAAGAAGGTGTTTCAGTGGAAGATCTTGAACTTGAATTGATTGACTATGGTGTTGATGAAGTCGTTGCCGATGAAGAAGAAATAATTCTTTACGGGGCATTTGAAGAATTTGCCAACATCCAAAAATATCTTGAAGAAAATGAATTTGAAATTGTTAGTGCTGAATTTGAACGCATCCCTAACGATCTCAAAGAGGTAAATGCAGAACAACGTGCTCAAATTGAAAAATTACTCGAAAAATTTGAGGAAGACGAAGACGTTCAAAACGTTTACCACAACATGAAAGAAGACGAAGAAGAGGAATAATCTTCTATTCATAAAAAACACAAAAGCCACTCCCAATTTGGGAGTGGCTTTTATTGTTCATCTATCTAAAGTTGATTTTTTTAAATAAAAATTATTCATTGAAATTATTATCTTTGTGAGATATAAAAAATAGTGATATGGATATATTGTTGGTTAAACTAAATGAACTATTGACCGGAATGGGTGTCGCTCCTGATTATCTATTGATTGTCAGCCGACTAATAATTATAAGCATGATAGTGTTGTTAGTTGTGGCTGCCTATCATTTTTGCCACAAAATTTTGGCAAAAGTAGTTAAACGCATAACACAGCGCACCTCGGCAACA
>CAZCEB010000063.1:0-8795 GCA_964497305.1 uncultured Muribaculaceae bacterium
GCAGTTAACAAAATAAAAAACATGGATAAGATACAATGTCGCATGGAAAAAATTATAATTGAATAAATTTACATTGACCAATGGCGAGAAACAAATTTCTGTCAACCATATTATTATGGCCTCTATCGAAAGTATATGGGGTAATAATTGGTGTGCGAAATCGAATGTTTGACATTGGAATTCTTAAACAACATGAATTTGATATTCCTGTTATTGCAGTAGGCAATATTGCAGTAGGTGGGACAGGAAAAACTCCACATACAGAATATATTGTTGATTTACTCAAGGATCATTTTAATATTGGCATACTTAGTCGCGGATACAAACGCAAGACACGTGGGTTTGTTCTAGCTGATCATAATTCATCATCTAGACAAATAGGAGATGAGCCATACCAAATGTATCTAAAATTTAAAGACCATAAATCAATTACTGTGGCGGTATGCGAAAATCGATGCATGGGAATAAAAAAATTAAGAGAGTTAAATCCTTCTATTAATTTATTGATTTTAGACGATGCCTTCCAACATCGCTATGTTAAACCGAAAATTTCAATTGTTCTTACTGAGTTTGCTCGTCCATTATATAATGACAAAATAATGCCATTAGGTCGTTTACGTGAACCCATACATTCTATAAGCAGAGCAGATATTGTTATTGTAACAAAATGCCCTGATGAAATGAAACCTATTGATTATAGAGTTTTAAAAAATAATTTAAATTTATATCCCTATCAAAATCTATTTTTCTCAAGATATAATTATGGAGATTTAGCATCGGTATTTCCGGAAAATGTTACATATATACCTAATTTAGAATGGTTATCAAAAACAGATGGATTATTAGTTGTTACAGGAATTGCTAATCCTCGTCCATTAGTTAAGCACTTAAAAAAACACAAACCGTTTATAAAAGTTAAGCAATTTGATGACCACCATCATTATACAATCGAAGACTATAAATCAATTGTAGAAACATTTAAAATTCTTAGAGGAGAGAAAAAATATATCATTACAACTGAAAAAGACGCAGTAAGACTAACTGAATGTCCTTATTTTCCTGAAGAATTAAAGCCTTTTTTATTTTATGTTCCAATAAAAGTATCATTTTTATCAAATGGCACTAAATTATTTGATATAGAGCTACATAAACTAATAAAATCAAAGAAACTGTTTTAAGTAATCTATGATAAATAAAATTAAAGAAACCACAAAGTATATAAAATCTAAGGTCGCAGAAATTCCCCAAGTTGCAATTATATTGGGAACTGGATTAGGTGCACTCGTTGATTATATTGAAGACAAAAAATATATCCCATATTCTGACATTCCGAATTTTCCCATATCTACAGTTGAGGGACATAGTGGGAATTTAATATTTGGCAAACTTGGATCAAAATTAGTGATGGCAATGCAAGGTAGATTTCACTACTACGAAGGTTATGATATGAAACAAGTGACATTTCCTATAAGGGTAATGAAAGCTCTTGGTATTAAAACATTATTTGTTTCAAATGCGGCAGGTGGCATGAATCCATCATTTAAGATAGGAGATATTATGCTAATTACTGACCACATAAATTTATTCCCAGAGCATCCATTGCGAGGTAAAAATTATAATGAATTGGGTGATCGTTTCCCGGATATGAGTGAAACATATTCAATTAATTTATTAGAAACGGCTTTAGATATAGCAAAAGAGAAAGATATTAGAGTTGTTCAAGGGATATATGTCGGAACTCAAGGACCTACATTTGAAACGCCGGCAGAATATAGGTTCTTTCATCGAATAGGAGGGGATGCAGTAGGCATGTCTACTATTCCAGAAGTTATTGTTGCTCGACATAGCGGAATGGAGGTTTTTGCCGTTTCTGTAATAACAGATTTAGGAATTGATGGTATTGTTGAAAAAGTTTCTCATGCAGAAGTTCAAAAAGCAGCGCAACAAGCTCAACCCCGCATGATGGAAATAATGAAGGAACTTGTAAATCGTTTTAATGAATAGTCTATAATGGATAACAAATTAACTGAGATTTCAGAATTAGGAGAATTTGGATTAATAAATCAACTCACACAAAATCTAAACTATCTTAACCCTTCAACGATAAAAGGTGTTGGTGATGATTGTGCAGTTTTACATTATGAAAAAACGGAAATACTCGTAAGCACCGATTTATTAGTAGAAGGTGTTCATTTTGATTTAACATATGTTCCTTTAAAGCATTTAGGCTATAAATCAGCCGTAGTTAATTTTTCTGATTTATATGCAATGAATGCACAACCTCGACAAATTACTGTATCTCTTGCTATATCTAAACGATTTGCGGTTGAACACATAGAAGAATTATATAGTGGCATTAAATTAGCCTGCGACATATATGGTGTAGATTTAGTTGGAGGTGACACGACAACTTCTCGCTCCGGCCTAACAATTAGTATAACATGTATTGGAGACGCTCCAAAAGAAAGAATCGTGTATCGTTCAGGGGCTAATGTAAACGATTTGATTTGTGTTAGTGGAGATCTTGGTGCTGCATACATGGGTTTACAATTACTGGAGAGGGAAAAAATTGCATCTAATGGTCAACCTCAATTTCAGCCACAATTTCAAGGGAAAGAGTATTTAATAGAGCGACAATTAAAGCCTGAAGCTCGTAAAGATATTATTAAAATTCTCGAAGATCATGGCATTATTCCAACATCAATGATTGATGTGTCAGATGGTTTATCTTCCGAGTTACTACATATTTGCAATCAAAGTAAAGTTGGTTGTCGAATATATGAAGATAAAATTCCAATAGATTATCAAACTGCTATAATGGCAGAAGAGTTAGGAATGAATCTAGTTACCGCAGCATTAAATGGTGGCGAAGATTATGAATTATTATTTACAATTCCTCTACATTTGCATAATATTATTGATAAAATAGAAGGAATTAAAATTATTGGGCATATAACAAAAGAAAAATATGGTTGCTTAATGGAAACTCGCGATGGAGGTGAAATTGGGCTGAGAGCACAAGGGTGGAATCCGTTAAGTAAATAAAATAAGAATAACACCAACAATTAAATATGTTGGTGTTATTTTTTCAAGATAAAATTCGTAAATTTGTAAAAAATTTAATAGTACATTTAGAATCATGATAAATCGCATTTTAATCAGAATTAAAGTTGTACAGATGCTTTATTCCTATCTGTTAACTCGTAAAGAATTTAGAATAGAATCAGCTCCGGAAACAACATCTCGTGATAAAAAATATGCCTATACTCTTTATCTTGATTTATTTCTATTATTACTAAAATTATCTGGATATACTATTGATAAAAATACTGCTCAAAAAGTTGATATATCTAATCAACTATCGTCATTGAAGATAGCTAAATCACTTATAACCTATGACGAAATCCGTAGCTATATATCACAAAACGACAATAACAGATGGAGTTCTTCTTTAATATCTAAACTTTATTCTTCAATTATAAACTCAGTAGCATATAAGGATTTTAAGAAAATTAAATCTGCTGAAATTAAAGATGAAGTTACATTTTGGGAAAACGTTATAAATACAATAATTCTACGAGAGCCAATATTTTTAGAGACTGTACGTAGCGATTGTAGATTTACAAATTTAGGATATGGACAAGGATTATCGATGTTTATCAGCACTCTCTCTGATTATAGTGATAGTCGTGCCATTTTAATTAATGCAAAAAGCGCACTAACTACATCTCTAAATAAAGGATATGAGTTATATCATCGATTGTTAAATATTATGGTTGAAATTACAAAACTACAAGATAGTCGAATTGATGCAGCCAAAAACAAATATCTACCAACATATGATGATTTAAACCCAAACATGAAATTTGTTGAAAATAAGTTTGTTGCGTCCCTTCAGAAAAATCCGAATATGCAAGCTTATTTATCAACAAATCCTATTTCCTGGGAAGATGACACAATCTTAATAAAATCGTTACTTGATAAAATTCTTAGCTCAGAGATATACCAGGAATATATGTCCACAAAAGAATCTGAATATAGTGAAGATTGTAATTTCTGGAAAAATATATTTAAAAATATTATTCTTCCATCTGAAGAATTAAGCGAAGCATTAGAGTCTAAATCTGTATATTGGAATGATGACTTAGATATAATGGGGACTTTTGTTCTTAAAACAATAAAACAATTTGCAAATAAAGGTGATAATGCATTATTATTGCCACAATATAAAGATGAGGAAGATAAGCAATTTGGTGAAATATTGTTCTCAAATGCGATAAAAAATGTAGACTTATATCGTCAATACATTGATAAATTTGTCAACGGTGGTCAATGGGATCCTGAACGATTAGCATTCATGGATATTGTTATTATGATTGCTGCTATAACAGAATTAACACATTGCCCTTCAATACCTATTCCTGTTACATTGAACGAATATATCGAAATTGCAAATTGCTATAGCACACCAAAAAGCGGTCAATTTATCAATGGAATACTATATTCAATTATTAATTATTTGAAAAGCGAAGGTAAACTCAACAAAGTTTGAAAATAAACGTTATATTTGTAGAAAGTTTAATTTAATAAATAACAAAAATAATGATTACTAATTTTTTATTACTACAAGAACAAGCGGATAGTGGGATGTTTAATATTTTGATGATTGTAGCTTTAATTGCTATATTCTACTTTTTTATGATACGTCCACAACAAAAAAGACAAAAAGAAATTAGAAAATTTCGTGAGGGTTTAGCTGTAGGAGATCGAGTAATTACTGCAGGAGGGATTCATGGTAAAATTCGCGGGATAAAGGAAAATGCTTTTATTGTTGAAATCGCTGATAATGTAAAAATCACAATTGATAAAGGTTCTGTATATCCATCTGCAGCAGATGCACAAGCGCAAGGAGAGGAAAACAAATAAACCTAAAAACACAAATATTAATAAATAGTCCATAGTGTATGTATTATGCACTTGGACTATTTTTCTAAAATGATGGCACAAAATAAGCATTTCATATACGATTTATTAAAACGAGTATCAAATAAATCTCAAACATCAAAAGGACGAGATGTATTGATTTTTTTTGTTTTTCTATGCATTGCATCAATATTTTGGCTGTTATCAAATCTAAATAACGAAATTGAAGAAAACATCGCAATTCCTATAGAAATTATTGAAATTCCTGATAGTATTACGATATTAAATGAAATACCCACAAATATAAATGTGTCTATAAAAGAGAAAGGGACAACTATTATTAAATATATGATAGGAGAACTTCCTCCTATTAAAGTTAAATTTTTAGATTATTCATTCGGGAGAAAATACTCTGAACGGTTTTTACTAAAAAAAACTGATATTGAGCAACTTGTTCGACAATATTTCTGGAATGGAATCCATATCACATCTATACAGCCTGATTCAATTAGAATAAACTATACATCTGCGATCAGTCAAAAAATAAAAATCAACATTAATACGGATGTCCATTCTCATTTTCAATATATTATAAATGGAGAAATAAAAGCCAATACAGACTCTGTACTTACATATAAAATCAGCGAAACTGATACAACGATTTCTGTCGTAGACACAGAATTAATAAAACTAACAGAATTAAAGGATACAACTATTGTATCTGCACACATTAAACCAATAAAGGGTTTTAAAATTGTTCCAGAAAAGATTTCAATAACGATTCCGGTAGAGCCTTTAATTGCAAAAAAGCAATCTATAATTATTAAAACAATGAATGTTCCAAACAATATTGATTTAATATTGTTCCCTCAAAAAGCCGAAATTTCATATTTATTACCAATGAGTAAATATAATGCATCAAACGAAATCATCGTATTCGCTGACTACAATTATCTACAAACGAACAACAATGTTCACAAAATTCCTTTAAATATATCTGATACTCCTGACAATTTCAGAAATATTGAATTATTGACTGATAGTGTTGAATTTATAATTGAACAAATATAAAATGGCACGTGTGATTGCTATTAGTGGAGGTATTGGTGTTGGCAAAAGTATAATATGTAAAGTATTATTACATTTAGGTTATGCTATATATGACTGCGACTCTATGGCTAAAGAAATAATGAACAATAGCCAATCAATAAAAGACTATATCGCAACAAATATATCAATGGATGCAATATGCAATAACACTATTAATCGTAAAGTTTTAGCAAATATTGTCTTTAATAACAACGTCTTACTCAACAAACTTAATTCTATTGTTCATTATGAGGTAAAAAATGACATTGTAAAATGGACTAATCATTATTACGATAATAATATTGTATTTATTGAAACTGCTATTCTATATCAAAGCGGAATAGACCAACTTGTTGATGAAGTGTGGGAGATTTCCGCGTCAGATGAAATACGCATAGCTCGTGTAATGAAACGAAACAATTTAAGTAGAGAAGATGTTATAGCCCGGATAAATTCTCAAAAAATGCCATCAAAAGATAGAATTCACAAAGTAATTCATCAAATAACAAACGATAATAATCAAGCAATTTTACCTCAAATTCTACAATTATTAAAATAATATTTGATAATTATCAGCATCTTTCCATATCTGAATCTGCTCTCTAAACTTAGATAATTTACGATAATCTAATTCTGCAAAAATACACATGTCTTTTGTTCTCATATTTAATTCCCCCATATAATCAACAACAATTGAATCCTCCTGTTTATATGAGCCAAAATCATCATTCCCTGTTCGATTTGCGCAAATTACATACGCTTGATTTTCTACAGCTCTACCTATTAATAAATGTTTCCACTGTTTTGAAATTGCAGAAGAAATATTTGCAACAACTAATAATGCGTCATAGTCGTTTTTATGAACTCTACACCATATGGGATATTGCAAATCATCGCCTGCTATTAATTTAAGATTCCATCCTCTGAAACGAATAATAGGAGAAGGAAATTTTCCTGAGTCCATTAATTCAGACTCTCCATTACTCAATGACAGATGCCTCTTATCATAAAATGTTTCTTCTCCCGATGGTTCAATAAAAAAAGCTCTATTATAATATTTATTTAGCGTAGAAGCGATGAAACTTCCACAAATTGCAAAATTATATTTTCTTGCCCATCCTTTAATCGTCTCAATTGTTTTTGATGAATTAGATTCTGATAATCGCGATACCATCTCTGCGTCGGAAAGCCATCCTGTAGAAAACAGTTGAGGTAAAACCACGACATCGACATCTTTCTCCATATTAGAAAGTATGTGATTTACTGATAATAGATTTTCTTCCTTATCTCCCCAAACAATATCGTGTGGTATTATTGAAACTTTTAGTGAATTACAAGGCATATAAATACAAAAATATATCACCGCGTAGTATATACGCGGCGATATTATTATAATTAAATTATTTGTTCTTTTGAGCTTCTTTTTGCTCTTTTGAGAGAGCATCGTTCATAGATTTAACTATTGCATTAATAGCATTATTAAAATCTGAATTTAGTTTTTTGTATGCATCTGCAAAATACTTGCTCTTAGCTTTTTGGTATGCACTCTTATTTTCAAAGTCAGATACAACTTTATCATATACAAAACTCACACGTTTCAATGTAGATGTTTGTAACGATGCAACATCATATATATTCTTATTCATTTTTTCTGCATCAACACCAGGTATGAAATTTCGAGCCACAATACACTCACATGCGATATCTCCGCAGATGAACTTTATTTGTTTTTTTAAATCACGTTTATTAGCCATAGTTATATAGTTTAAAGTTAAACATTCATTAAATATTTTTTTAAAGCAGGAAATGCTGCTGACATCTTTACTGTTGTCTTTAATCCATTCATAAATTCCGCTAGTTTTGATGGAATTTCTATTTTATTTTGAATTATATCTTCTACGATATCTTTAAATTTAGCGGGATGAGCTGTTTCGAGGAATACTCCAATTTCATTTTCTTTTAAATTTTCCATTAAACTCCTATATCCAACAGCGCCATGAGGATCTAATAAATATCCTGTGTTATTATAGGTTTCTTTTAATGTTTCAGCTATTTCCTCATCTGTATATGTACATCCTGATATTTCAGATGCAATAGCATCATGAGAATGACCATATAAATCTAAAATTCTGTCAAAATTTGAAGGCGCGCCAACATCCATTGCATTTGCAATAGTAGCAATGGATGGGCGAGGAGAGTATTCTCCTGTTTTTAAATATTGAAAGAATATATCATTACGATTATTTGCCGCAATAAACCGTTTGATAGGTAATCCCATTCGTTTACCAATCAATCCGGCAGTAATATTTCCAAAATTGCCACTAGGGACAGAAACAACAATATTATCTAATGGTTTACCCATACGAGCTAATTGAGCATACGCATAGAAATAATAAAACATTTGCGGTAAAAAACGAGCTACATTAATAGAATTTGCTGATGTTAATTGCATCTTCTCATTTAACTCTCTATCCATAAACGCATTTTTTACCAATGCTTGACAATCATCAAATGTGCCACTAACTTCTATTGCTGTAATATTTGCCCCTAATGTAGTAAATTGAGCTTCTTGTATCTTGCTTACTTTTCCTTTTGGATACAAAACAAAAACTCTCACCCCAGGTACATTTAAAAATCCATTTGCGACTGCACTACCGGTGTCTCCAGATGTTGCAACAAGAACATTTACAACGCTTTTGCCTTGTTTTTTATTAAAGTATCCCAATAACCTAGCCATAAAACGAGCACCAACATCTTTAAATGCTAATGTCGGTCCATGAAAT
>CAZCEB010000064.1:0-8682 GCA_964497305.1 uncultured Muribaculaceae bacterium
TCTTGGTCAAGCATATAAAGTCCCATACCATTATCGCCAATAAGAGTGAATTTGTCAATTAACTCTTGTGCACTCTCTTCTTCTTCTACTTGCTCTGAGATAAACCAGTTGAGACGATCACGAGTAGCATAGTCGTGTTCGCTTTCAGCAAGTGCATATATATTGTTGATTAGTGATGTTACTTTTTGTTCATGAGCAAGAGTAGCTTTAAATGCGTCAAGAGGAGTCGCCCATTCAGTCTCAACAGCATCAATTGGTTTAAGAATTACTCTTCCTCCACGAGCATAAATATAATTCATGAAGATTTCAGCATGGGCTTGCTCTTCTTTAAATTGGATTTTAAACCAATTTGCGATACCGCTACGACCTTGAGCCTCAAAGTTTGCGGCCATTGACAAGTAAAGGTATGCCGACCATAATTCAGCATTAATTTGCGCATTGATAGCGTCTTCAATAGTTTTACTTAACATAGTCTATGATCTTTTAGTTGTTATTGCAAATGTAATAATAATTCTCAAATTGGTGTATAATGAAAAAGGCTTTTTTTATTACCATAATGCAATAATCAATTCA
The DNA here is from genome assembly GCA_964497305.1 of uncultured Muribaculaceae bacterium. Taxonomy (GTDB): domain Bacteria; phylum Bacteroidota; class Bacteroidia; order Bacteroidales; family Muribaculaceae; genus RGIG4079. The sequence goes on from CAZCEB010000064.1 coordinate 574, forward strand.
ATGATGAAATATATGCAAATGACAAGTTTTAGGAAAGTTCCGCAGAGAAAACCGAGGAGAGAACCAATACCTGATTTTAGTGCAGTAGTAGAATCTTTCTTGCCCAAGAGTTCTCCGATAAATGCACCTAAAAATGGTCCGGCTATAATGCCCCAAGGAAGAATGAACATGCCAAGTAGAGTTCCAATGATACATCCCCAATATCCCCATTTGGTACCGCCGAAGACTTTGGCGCCTATTGAGGGGACAATATAGTCGAGTACTATTGACAGGATAACAACAATTCCCCATATAATTAATGAGGCAGTAGAGAATTCTATACAATCGGTAAATTGAAAGCATAGCATTCCGATGTATGCAATGGGTGTTCCCGGTATCATAGGTATTATGCATCCGGCAATACCTATGATAAGGCAAAGTATGCCTAATGTTAAAAGTAAATATTCCATAATGATACAAAGATAGTATTTTTGCTGTGTAAAAAACAAAACCTCTTATCTTAAATGAATAAAAAGGTGAAAGGTGATGTGTTCATTATTGACACATCACCTTTCGGTGTTAAGAATAGAATAATTGTGCTTATTTCTTTTTACAGCATCGGCGGGGTTTCTTTTCGACCGGTGCTTCTGTTGTTACAACTTCTGTTTGAACTTCTACAACTTTAGCTTTTTTTGCTTTAGGAGAAGCTTTTGCCTTAGGCTTTTCTTCAGCTACAGCTGCTTTAGCAGCTTCTCGCAATAGGTGCTCTTCGTTGAAATGTTCAATGTTTTTACGCATTGATTCCACTTCTTTGGTTAATGTACCTATTTCACGAGCTTGATTTCTGATGGTTGTTAACAGAGCATTTAATTCTTCATTCTCAATTGACAATGGGTATTGTTCTTCAACGCGTACTATGAAATCAGCAAGAGCATTCATATAGTTGGTGAATGCTTGGAATGGAGTTTCATAATGGCTGAAATGAGAATGAACAGCTCCATCGGCAAGGTGTTTAGTACACATATAGAAGAAATGGTCGCTTGCTTGTAGGTAATACCAGTCTTGTTTCAAACGGCGGTCATCACACAAGCGAACACGCTCTGCTATTGAATACAATTTTTGGAATGCTTCGTTTTGTAATTTGTTCCCAAGCCAAGCTGATGTGTCGCGAGCTTCGTCGGCCCATGAGATTGGGTGCATAACACTCAAGCTATCTACCGGTTTCAGTTTTGAAATTGCTTCTGATGGAGTCCAGAAATCAATACCCTTTTCTGCGGCAAAGCGTGGAAGAGCTTCAAGGAATTGGAATATACCTGTTTCGCGAGATTGCATTTCTCCAAATGTTTCAAGATTGAGGAACAAGTTTATGATTTGTTCTTCTGCAGGAGTTGAAGCAATCCAATCGATATATTTATCGGCTGTTAGTGGGTATGAGTCCCATTCAGGATTGCTGAAACGGAAAGCAATATCATCAGACAACTTAGAGTTTTTAAGTAGCATTTTTAGTTTTGGCGCTGATGCTGCTGAGTATACATAGTTGGGTGATTTCCATCCAAGAATGTGTTTTGCGCCTTCTGTTATAACGCCTTTATATCCCATCGCGGAAATTTGAGGAGCAAGGTCATCGCAGTAAATCAACTCGGTATTGCGAAGCACCTTAGGCTGAACGCCAAATAACTGGTGGAGTTTTTCATTATGAGCTTTTACCTGTGCTGCAAATTCTTCGGGGTCAACCAATGAAGAAAGAGAATGAGCATAGGTTTCAGCAAGGAATTCTACTTTGCCGGTGTCAGCGAGTCTTTTTAATACATCAATAAATTCAGGAACATATTGTTCGCATTGTTCGAGTGCAACACCGGTAATTGAGATTGCGCAACGGAATTTCCCCTTGCTTTCTTCAATCATGCGCAATAGGCTTTCTGCAGCAGGGATATAGCTACGTTGTGCAATGCGTGTGATTATATCATCATTGGCAAAATCATCATAATAATAGTGGTCGTTACCTATGTCAAAGAAACGATATCTTTTTAACCTAAATGGTTGGTGTATCTGGAAATAAAAACATATAGCTTTCATGAGCTTGAATATTTAATAGTTTTTTAATTAATTATTTCAATTACGGTTTAGCACTTTGTTGTAAATAGCAATTACTTTTGCTCCGGCTTTATCCCATGTGATGCGATTTACTTCATCAAGACCATCTTCGCGCAACTGTGTATACATTGCGGGATAGGTAATAATAGAATATATTGCATCAGCCATTGCATCAATATCCCAATAGTCGGTTTTTATAACATTATCAAGGATTTCAGCACAACCCGATTGTTTTGAAATGATTGAAGGAACTCCCATTTGCATCGCTTCAAGAGGAGAAATACCAAATGGCTCTGAAACTGAAGGCATAATATATACATCAGAAGCCTTGAGCATTTCATATACTTGTTTCCCTTTTTGGAATCCAGGGAAATGGAAACGATCAGAGATGCCTCTTTCGGCAGCAAGTAGAATCATTTTATCCATCATGTCTCCACTTCCAGCCATTACAAATCTCACGTTATGGTTGTTTTTAAGTACTTTTGCCGCTGCTTCTACAAAATATTCAGGACCTTTTTGCATTGTAATACGACCAAGGAATGTAACCACTTTTTCTTTCGGTTTATTAGCTTGAACGTTTAGCAATTCTTGGCTGAGAGGCTCAACTGCATTATGAACAGTTGTTACTTTTGCCGGGTCGATGCCATATTTTTCGATAACAGTTTGACGAGTGAGGTTGCTCACTGTAATAATGTGATCGGCATGAATCATTCCATCACGTTCGATGTTAAATACAGTCGGATTTACATTTCCGCGAGAACGGTCAAAATCAGTCGCATGAACGTGTATTACAAGAGGCTTTCCTGTAACTTGTTTGGCATGTATTCCGGCTGGGTACGTTAGCCAATCGTGGGAATGAATGATGTCAAAATCTTCGGTACGAGCAATTACACCGGCACAAATCGAGTAGTTGTTTATCTCTTCAAGAAGATTATCGGGATAACGTCCTGAAAATTCTATGCAACCAAGATCGTTTGTGCGCATGTAATTAAAATCGGCATATATATTGGAACGCAATTTATAATATAAATCGGAATCCATTAAATGCCCTATGCGATTTTCCACATATTCGCGATTTACATCTCGCCAGGCAATGGGGACTTGTGATGCTCCAATAATCTTGGCAAAACTTTTTTCTTCATCGCCATGTGGCTTGGGAATAACAAATGTAATATCCATGTCGCCACATTCCCACATTCCCTTTGTGAGACCATAGCTGGCGGTTCCGAGACCTCCGAGGATATGTGGTGGAAATTCCCACCCAAACATTAATGCTTTCATATGTGATGTGGCTACATGTTAAACTTTTTAAGTGTTCGAAGTGTGCGTAATACTTCGGCAACGTTTGTTGCATGGCTTATAGCGCCGCGACCTGTGAATGGTGGGTTGCCATCGTATAATTGTGATAGAGAGCCAATACATCCTTGCGACATTTCATCTTCAAAACCTATGAGCATGCGATCAATATATGAAACTCCGCTCATTCCGAATACTCGCAGATAGGCATCGGCATAGAAGCCCATCAACCATGGACGGGCAGGTCCTTGATGTAATGCTAATTCGCGATCTTCGGGAGAACCTAAATAGAATGGACGATAGCCATAGCTCTTTGGTGATAATGTGCGTAATCCTTTTGGTGTCAATAGCTCACGTGTTACAACATCAAGCACTCCTTTGCGTTGACGACGATCAAGAGGTGAATAGTCAAGACCGATAGCAACAGCCATGTTAGGACGCACTGATGGATCGGCATAAGAGCCGTTTACATAATCATATAGGTAACCATAGTCGTTTAAGAATGTGTCAATAAACGAGTGTTTCATCAGTTCGGCATACTCAAGCCATTGTTCGCGACGTTTTTCTAATGATTTATCACCTTCAGCAAGTGATGCTCCAAACATTAGAGCATTGTACCATAGCGCATTAAATTCAACGAGGTAGCCTGTGCGTGGGATAACCGGATGTCCATGTAATGTCGAGTTCATCCATGATACGGGATTAGATGTGCCTATTGTTGAAATGAGACCATTCTCTTCTACTCGCAAATTAGGGTGTCCGCCATCGATTATGTAATCTATGATTTTAGAGATGAGCTCCATATAATGTGTGCGAGCTTCATCGGTACTAATCATTTTGGCGTATTGTTGTATAGCCCAAATTGCCCATAATGGAACATCAGGTAAATCAATACCACTTATGCGTCGACTCAATTCACCGGTTTTCATGTAGTGAATAAGTTCTTTTGACGCTGTTCTCATTATGCTTTCGAAATCATTTTTATGATCGATTGCCAGGGTTGCTCCTGGTAGAGACATAAATGTATTTCGAGCAAGAACTACTCCCCATGGGTAGCCCGATATAATGAAATCTCCATCTTTGTCTTTCAGATAGCATTGTTTTGCCGCGTTTTTAAGGCAATTATAGAAACTTGTGCGACGAGTGCGGTCGGCAATTTCAAGTTCATACATTTTATTTAGTGCGCGAGGAGAAACTTCAGAAATCCCTGCAGAAAAAATTACGGATTCACCTTTTTTGATGGGAATTTCAAAATATCCCGGAACCCAAAGGTCTTCTGTATAAGGGATGCCACGTTCAAGATCTTTGACATATTCAATTCCTTTATACCAATGCGGATCATATACCCAATTGGGTTTGCGACTCATTTGCATATAAAGGGTTGGGTAGCCTTGATAAAGACAACAAGAAATACCATTAGGTACATCGGTACATTCTTTGTTAAGATTGTTGTTTTCCATGCATAATTCACTTGCGTTGCGGAACGCAAGGAATGGACGGAATTGCAATGTCGTAGGAGAGTGAGCTTCGACGAGTGTATATCGGATTAAGATGCGGTTCTCATGAGAGATAAAGATTTTCTCTTTTGTGAGAATCACACCACCAACACGATAGGTTGTGCGTGGAACACTTTCGCAATCAAACTCGCGGATGTATTTGTGCCCGTTTGGGCTATACACCCCACCACTATAGCGGTGTAACCCCAGATTAAATGACGCACCATGCTGTATCACTGACTCGTCAAGCGATGAAAGCATGATGTGTGGCTTATTATCCATCTCCGGAATAGGGATGACCAACAGACCATGTTGCTTGCGAGTATTACATCCAACAATTGATGTGCAATGATAAGCGCCTGATTGATTTGTGCGGAGCATCTCTTTTGGTAGAGATTGCTCAAGGTTTATCATGAGGTTTTTATCAAATTTTAGATAACTCATTATGATTTATAGGTTATAATTTTATGTTTCAGGTATTTAGTTTACGAATATCGTATTTATTTTGTAATTCAACAAATTTTTGCTAAAAAAAGAGTCGGAATTAACCTTTTTAGCAAAAAATAACAATTTATCGTTTGCGGAATATATTACAAACCGCAATTTTAAAATCGTTCCACATGCTATTTACCGGTGTTATAATAGGACGGAACGGAGTGCCATTTTTAGGGATAAAGACTTTTAAACCTTTGTGATGACATTTTATCGACATTGTGTCGGGCATAATGAGAGGCTCTCCGTCAAGGTGTGCAGGGCCTTCGCTTGTGCGATAAATAACAACTGAGGGAGTTCTGAATGTGTGTATTAACGTGTTTCTGTCAAGATACCCTGTAAAAAGATCAACACCCACCATTGCTGTGTCTAATGGTGTTCCAGAATGAACAATGGTAACATCAATCAATCCGTCGGTGATGCTTGCGCGAGGAGCAATGTAGGCATTATTGCCGTATTGGGATGCATTGCAACACGCGACAATGAATGCTTTTTCTGTAAAAGTTTTTCCATTGGCACTGATTGTATATACTTGTGGCGCATAGTTGAGAAACTCCGAAAGGGCGCTCTTTACATACATGAATTTGCCTCGTTTGTTTTGCTTTGCAAATTTTTCACTTACTGTAGCGTCAAAACCACCGCCAAATGTGCAGAAAAAAGGGCGGTCATTTACAGTGCAATAATCACAATCGACAACATTGTTCTCCATGATTACATCAAGAGATTGTATCGGGTCAATGGGAATGTTGAGATGTCGGGCGAGGCCATTGCCTGAGCCGGCTGGTATAATTCCAAGAGCTACGTCGCTTCCACATAGTGCTGCTGCAGTTTCGTTGATTGTTCCATCGCCACCTGCCGCCAATACTGCATAATAATTTTTGCTTATTGCTTCTTTAGCGAGTCGCGTAGCATCTCCTCGTCCGGTAGTGAATACGACCTCTGTGTCATATCCTATTTTAGACAGGAGTATTGTCGCATACTCGGCAAGTCCGCGCTTATTCCCTGTCCCGGAAATAGGGTTTATGATTAACATTATTTGTCGATTTTCACTCATCAGCGCAATTTCAGTAAGTTATTTCTACAAAGGTAATAATAAAAACTTGTTTCAAAAACAATAAGAAAGATGATTTTGGAGTAATCTCATGCTGTGGGTTAGCTTTTTTGGCTTATGAGTGCAATAATCACAACTGAGATGCGTTTAATTTATTGATGAAATATTTCAAATACATAATATTATTGTTGGCTGCATGTGGATTTATGTCGGTCAGTGCGTCCAAGTTGAACGATAAAGTATTGAATCGTCCCTATGCTGATATGCGCAAATGGCATCTCGGATTTTCGGTAGGCACACACACACAGGATTTGCGTTTCTCTCATAATGGATTTATAACAGAAAATGGAGAAACATGGTTTATGGAACAGCCATCTTTTTCTCCAGGATTTAATGTTACCGGTCTTGCAGAGGTGCGTTTAAATGATTATTTTAGTGTGAGATTCAGCCCGGGTATGTACTTTGGTAACAAGGTAGTGAAAATGTATGACACAACCAATGGTACTGAAGAGCAACAAAACATAAAAACATCCTATGTGGTGCTGCCTGTTGATTTGAAATTTGCAGGACAACGTTATCGTAATGCTCGTCCTTATGTCATAGGTGGTGCTATGGCAACGTTTGATGTCGCTAAAAAACGGAGTGATTTTTTGAAATTAAAAACGACCGATTATTATTTGACAGTAGGGTTTGGGTGCGATTTTTATTTGCCATATTTTAAGTTCATTCCGGAAATAAAATTTTGTTTTGGCTTTGCCGATATATTGGAGCATAATCGCCCAGATCTTGCTGAAGAACCCGAAAAAATGAAATATACGCAGTCATTGAAAAAGGTTACATCACAGATGGTTGTAATTTCATTCTATTTTGAATAATAATGATAAAAGGATTAAAAAGCATATTATTGACTCTGATTATTGTCGTTTTTGTTATCCCTCAAGATCTCAAGGCACAAGTCGATGCTCAATTCTCGCAATATTTTGAAGTACCGGCCTATTATAATGCAGGAGCAATAGGTATGAGCGATTATATACGCATACGTGGAGGCTCTCGTTTGCAATGGGTGGGAATTCCCAAAGCGCCTAAGACTTTTCTGGCTGCTGCTGATATGCCCTTGAAATTGTTTGGCAAACGTTTTGGTGTCGGGCTCGTTATGCAACAAGAAAGTATGGGGCTATATAAAAACATGTCCCTTGGCGCTCAAATGGGATACAAAATCAAATTATTGGGCGGTACACTATCGGTGGGGCTACAATTGGGTTTTGTCGATGAGGGATTTAAAGGAACTGATGTTTTTCTTCCCGATGATGATGACTATCATGAAGGAAATGATGATGCCATTCCCACTACAGATATTCATGGAACTGCATTTGATTTGGGACTTGGCGCTTTTTATTCTCACAAATATTTTTGGGCAGGAGCATCTGTTACTCATTTGACCTCTCCCACAATAACCATGAATGCCGAATCGGGCGAAGGTGGAGAAGAAAAAAACTATGAATTTCAAGTAGGCAGGATATTATATTTTATGGCAGGTAGCAATATTCCGTTGAAAAATACGTTATTTGAAATAATGCCGTCGGTAATGGTAAAAAGTGATTTGACATTTACAACGGCAGAAATAACAGGACGTGTGCGTTATAATAAATTCCTTTCAGCAGGTCTCGGTTATCGTTACAATGATGCAGTAACTATAATGGT
>CAZCEB010000065.1:0-8580 GCA_964497305.1 uncultured Muribaculaceae bacterium
AAAAGAAGGTGGAAAAATCTTAGAATTTGAAACTCCATGGGGTGTTTATGACGAAGGTTGGTGGAACTATTCATTCGTTACAACATTGACTAAGCAATAATAATTTAAAATTAAAACAAGATGAAAAAGATTATATATAGCTTAATGACAATGGGTCTATTAATGACCGGTTGTGCTGACTTTGATGATCCTGTTACAGAAAAATATGGAGATGCTCCTTCTGTTGCGATTGAGGTAACAGAAACAACCGACTCTACATTTACATTTACTGTAACACCTTCAGAGGGTACTATGTTCTACTCTGTTTTGGTTGATGAAGCTGATGCACCTGTTGCATTAAATGCTGAATCACTTTACAAAGGACTTTATTCAAGCACCTATGGAACTATTGTAGTTGATGCTAAAGAACAAGCAACTTTCACCTACAATATGCGTGATGCTGAAGGTGCTCCTATTGCATCTCCCAACACTACATATCAAATCTATGCTGTTGCAGCTAATGAGAAAAGTGTTATAGGCGAAATTGCTGTTGAATCTGTTACAACTACCGATGCTCTTGCTCCTAAACCTGTAGAGTATGAATATGACTCTGATAATGGCGTGATGTATGTTGCATTTTCTGAAGCGATTACTCGTGTAGAAGATGTGGCTGTAACTGCTAAATACTACAAAATTATGGAGCTATACAATGGTGTAGTTGCGCCTATTGATGTGGAAGCTGATTCAATTGTAGTAGAAGTACAAGATAACCAAATTGCAATCTTGGCTAAATCAACTCCTGCAGGCGCTTATGTGTCATTCAGTTGGGAAGAAGGTGCATTTGTTGACTCTTATGGACACAAGTGTGCAGCTATCACAAGCGGATTTAGTGAAACAGAAGGCGATTTTGTTGGTTTGACGGATCAAAATACTAATGTGCCTTTTGCAATTTCAGAAGAAAATGTTACAGCTCCTGAATTAGGCTCAGTAATTGAAAATTGGCAAGGTTTTATGGGGGTTATATCATTTGATTTTGATGTATACCACATTAATCCTATGAAAGTAGCAACAAATGCAATTAAGGTTACATATACAAATAATGTTACCACTAAAACAATTACATTGAACGAAAATCAATGGGCAATTTTAGAAGGGAAAAAAGATATTTGTTTTGTTTTACCTGAAGAGCCTGTTGCCGGAGATAGTATTTCATTCAGTATCGCAGCCGATGTTGTATGTGATGTATATGGTAACCCAAATACTGAATATACAAGTGTAGGTTTGTGGAAAATGTTTGACTTTACTGCAACAGAAGATATGGTGTTTAACACATTCAATGGTGTAGGCATTAGTAGTTATGATAATCAGGCTTATAGTATCGGGAAAAATATATCTATCTCAGCATTCCCTAATTATGATGCGAAAGTTCCGACAGGCAAGGCTTGCATTATCAAAAACTTGTTACTTGATGGCTCTACAGTGCTTGGATGTTATGATTTAGAAAGTGCAACTGTATATGTGGGCGCTGGTTATGCTGTAGGTAATGTAACAATAGGTGGCACTGAATATGGCTCAATTACATATTCTCTATCTGGTGCTGATTGGATTGCATTTACAATAAATTCAGATGGTACATTAACATCAACAGATCTTGGTCATGTTGCTACTGATACAGGATATACACAAGCTGTTGGGTGGTTGGATAAATATTCTCCTGCAACATTAACTCCAGTTGTGGTTGAATCAACATCTGTATCTCCAAAAGGCTTTAATACTGTAAAAAAAGTAAATGTACAAAGTTCTAAATCTCTTAAGGCTTTAAAAAAATAAGAAAGTTTAAGTAATATAAAGCAAAAGCAATATGCCTGTAAAGGGCATATGCTTTTGCTTTGTTTTTATATTAATGTATTATTTGTGTTTATGAAGAAAATCGGATTGTTCTTATTAGGATTGGTAGTTGCAATGTCGGGAACGGCAAAAGAGGTTTCGCAGAATGAGGCTTCAGCTGTCGCTATACGCCTAATGCAACAAAAAGATATCTCGGTAGAAAGCGTTAAGTCAATAATGCCTGTGTATAACAGTGGAGTGAAAGCCTATTATGTGATTAACTTTGCACCACAGGGATGGGCGCTTATAAGTGCTGATGATATGTCAAATCCTCTTATCGGATATTCGGAAAAATCGGAATATCAAATAACACGAGTTCCCGATAATGCTAAAATGTGGCTTGAAGAATATGGCAAACAAGTTGTTGAAAATTCTAAATTGAATGGAATTCAAGCACGTGGGTGGAGCGAATCTGAGGCAATAGAGCCTATGGCTGTTTCCGTTGGCAAGATTGAGCCTTTAATTTCAGTATATTGGAATCAAGGAAGTCCATATAATAAATATTGTCCAAGTAATTCAAGTGGGACGGCTGTCGTTGGGTGTGTTGCTGTTTCAATGGCGCAAGCAATGAGTGTTGCACAGTATCCTGAACGACCAAAAGGATATTGTGCTTATGTTAGCTCAAACTTTGGGGATGTTGCATGTAACTATGACGCCGAGCCGGACTATAATTGGTTAAATATATTGAGTGGCGCAAATAGTAAGGATGATGTAGCTCGGTTGTTATGGCATTGTGGAGTGTCGGTGAAGATGGATTACGGCATTGATGGGTCAGGTACTCAAAATTCTTATATTGTTAATGCACTAAAGACCTATTTCTCTTATCCTAATTCGGTTACTTATTATTCACGTGATGCAGTAAATAGTAACACGACATGGAAAGATTTAATATTAACAGAGCTTAGTGAAGGTCGTGCAATTTGTTATAGTGGTGCCGATCTAACAAAAGGATATGGACATGCCTTTAATCTTGACGGATATGATGGTAGCGCTTATTTCCACATCAATTGGGGATGGGGAGGCTATGGCGATGGATGGTTTACAATAGATAATCTTCAAGATAGCCAAATAGGAGCAAACTATACTGCGCAACATGGCATGGTGATAGGTATTCGAGCTCCAAGCGAAAACCCGACAGATATAACATTGTCAAATACATCAGTTTCAGAAAATCAACCGGCAGGAACTGTCGTTGGTGCGGTAACTGTTGTTAGTGAGGCGTCTAATCCTACTTATACATATAAAGTACAAGGGAAGAAAACTTTATTTGGTTATGCTAAAGTTCCATTTGAAGTGGTCGATGGAAATTTAGTAACAACAGAAGTAATATCAGCAAGTGATTATGCCGATTCTGTAACCGGAGCAACATCATGTTCAGTAACAATTATTGCTACTAATACGGTTTCCGGTGCTTCTGTTTCTCGTACATTCACAATTGAAATAAAACCATCGGCAGGAATTGATGATGTTATATATAATGACAATTCTCCTGCTGAATACTATAATTTACAAGGGGTTAAAATAAATAATACTGATTTGACTCCCGGTATTTATGTGAAACGTCAAGGGAATAAATATTCTAAGATTCTCATCAAGGCTAATATTTAAGAACATATTGTTATGAAAAATCAGATATTAACAATCTTGATCTTTTTTGTTGCGACTATAGCAAATGCTTATTCGCCAAATACCAAATGGCCCTATTTGAATGAGAATTTTGCCGAAGGTACAGTTTATCGTGGAAAAGAGCATAGTGTGGCAAAATTCAACATTCACTTAGTTGATAATGTATTACACTATATCAATCCCGATGATGACAAAATATATACAGCAAAATATAGTGAAATAGATAGTGTTGTCATATCAGGGACTACCTATGTACAATGTGATGGGAAGATAATGCAGGTTGTGGCAACAAGTAGTGCAGGGATGGTGCTACGATATGATTATGCCGATTTTGATGCATTGTTTACTCAAACAGGTGCTTATGGAACAAGTCTTAACACCGGTTCAGGGAGAAATCTTTCATCATTGGAACTTGCCGGCTTGAATAACCAACGTCATGGTTTGATGCTGCAAGAAAAACATGATGGAAAAGAAATTGGTATGCGTAAAAAATATTTTTTGCGAATTGGTAAGATTGATATAGAAGCTAACAAAAAAGAGGTTGAGAAAATTTTACCTGCCGACAGCAAGGAATCATGGAAATTGTTTCTAAAAAAGAACAAAATTAAATGGAAAAAGCCTGAGAGCTTATTGCTTGTTGTAAATTTTTTTAAGGACTAATAAACCCTTATCAAATAATTAGTTCTTATGGGAGGTTGTGGTTGTGAAATCACAACCTCTCTTTGAAAATTGCAATTAGAAAGAGAAAGGTGTGTTTTTTGCGAAAATTATTTGCTTATTTAGGAGAAAGGCTATAATTTTGCAATCATAAAAGGTAAAAATAGAATTTATGACTAATCAATACACTCAACTGCTACAAGTCGTGGTCGTCGTCCTAAGTACTAAGGAGGGTTAAGTTGTCGTGTATTTATAATTGAATAAAATATAATCGATGCCTTCCCTCTCTTCAAGAATGGAAGGCATCTTGATTTAATAAAATAATCAGATTATGAGCAAACCTCTTAGAAGTGCAGCAAGCACACAAGGTCGTAGAATGGCAGGCGCACGTGCATTGTGGCGTGCCAATGGAATGAAAGAAGAACAAATAGGTCGTCCGATTATTGCTGTTGTGAATTCATTTACACAGTTTGTTCCCGGGCATACTCATTTGCATGAGATAGGTCAAATCGTTAAACAAGAGATAGAAAAGCTTGGATGTTTTGCTGCCGAGTTTAACACAATCGCAATAGATGATGGCATTGCAATGGGACATGATGGTATGTTGTATTCGTTGCCTTCACGTGATTTAATCGCCGATAGTGTTGAATATATGGTAAATGCCCATAAAGCCGATGCTATGGTGTGTATCTCCAATTGCGACAAAGTTACTCCGGGAATGTTGATGGCAGCAATGCGTCTAAATATTCCTGCAATATTTGTTTCCGGTGGTCCAATGGAAGCCGGTCGACTTGGAGATCGTCCGCTTGACTTGATTGATATAATGATTGATTCTGCCGATGAATCGGTTGATGATGAAACAGTAACAAAGCTTGAACAATGTGGATGCCCCACTTGTGGCTCTTGTTCGGGAATGTTTACTGCCAATTCAATGAACTCGTTAAATGAAGCTATCGGTCTTGCACTCCCGGGCAATGGTACTATTGTTGCAACACATGCCAATCGCACAGAATTGTTCCGTCGTGCTGCACAAATCATAGTAAAAAATACACTTGCTTATTATAATGACGATGATGATAGCGTGTTGCCTCGCAGTATTGCAACTCGTCAAGCAATGTTGAACGCAATGACTCTTGATATTGCTATGGGAGGCTCTACAAACACTGTCCTTCATCTTCTTGCCGTTGCTAATGAAGCAGGTGCCGATTTTACAATGGTCGATATTGATGCGTTATCTCGCAAAACACCTGTATTGTGTAAGGTAGCCCCAAATTCAAAATACCATATTCAAGATGTAAATCGTGCAGGAGGTATTATTTCAATTATGAAAATTCTTGCCGACAATGGCATTGTTGACCAATCGGTTAAGCGTGTTGATGGATTGACTCTTGGAGAGGCTATAGAGAAATATGCTATAGGTGGAGCTGAATTTGGTGCCGATGCTGAAAAATTGTGGAAGAGTGCTCCCGGAGAGAAGAAAAATCTTGTTCTCGGCTCGCAAAATGCTACTTATGCAGAGCTTGACAGCGACCGCGAAAAAGGTTGTATTCGCGATTTTGCGCATGCCTATGTTAAAGATGGCGGACTTGCTGTGTTAAAAGGAAATATTGCTCATGACGGCTGTGTGGTTAAGACTGCCGGAGTAGATGAAAGTATTTTCCATTTTAGAGGCACAGCCAAAGTTTATGAGTCGCAAGAGGATGCGGTTAATGGTATTTTGCGGGATGAGGTTGTCGCAGGTGATGTAGTGGTGATTACTCATGAGGGTCCGAAGGGTGGCCCCGGTATGCAAGAAATGCTTTATCCTACAAGTTATATCAAATCAAAACATCTTGGCAAAGAATGTGCATTGATTACCGATGGTCGTTTTTCAGGAGGGACATCAGGCTTGTCAATAGGACACATTTCACCTGAAGCTGCTGCAGGAGGAAATATAGGACTTGTGCGTACAGGTGATATTATAGATATAAATATCCCGGAACGAACAATAAATGTTGAACTAAGTGAAGGAGAACTTGCTCAACGACGAGTAGAAGAGGAGGCTCGCGGAAAAGCGGCATTTACACCGGTAAAACGTGATCGACAAATCTCAAAAGCGTTGCGAGCTTATGCCGCAATGGTAACATCGGCCGATAAGGGTGGTGTGCGTGAGCTTAATTAAGATAAGAGGTCTCTCATAATTATAATACATAGATTAGGAAGTATATGAGTGAAAAAATAACAGGTGCTGAAGCGTTGATAAAATCGTTGATAGCCGAGGGGGTAGATAGAGTGTTTGGGTATCCCGGAGGTGCGATTATCCCCGTATATGATAAATTATATGATTATACAGAGCAGTTGAAGCATATACTTGTGCGCCACGAACAGGGAGCTACGCATGCAGCCCAAGGATATGCGCGCGTGTCAGGTCGCACAGGGGTGGTGATTGTAACATCGGGTCCTGCGGCAACAAATGTCATAACCGGATTGAGCGATGCATTGATGGATAGTACCCCTATAGTGGTTATTACAGGTCAAGTGGCATCATCGTTCCTTGGCTCAGATGCGTTTCAAGAAACAGATGTTGTGGGAATAACACAGCCCATCACAAAGTGGGCATATCAAATACGTCGAGCAGAGGATATTCCCTGGGCTGTAGCACGTGCATTTTATATTGCTAACTCAGGTCGCCCCGGACCGGTTGTCCTTGACCTTGCTAAGGATGCACAAGTGGGAACACTTGATTGGAGTTATAAAAAATGTGATTATATACGCAGTTATATTCCTTATCCTGAAATAAATCAGAATGATGTTCAGGCAGTCGCTGATCTGATTAATGCAGCAGAACGCCCCATGATTATATCCGGACATGGAGTGATGATTTCAGGTGCAGAGAAAGAGCTTGCCGCTCTTGCAGAAAAGGCTGATATACCTGTAACTGCAACTTTATTAGGATTGTCTACAATTCCATCAGACCACCCATTATATAAAGGTATGTTGGGGATGCATGGTAATATCGGTCCTAATGTAAATACCAATCGTTGCGACTTGTTGGTGGCAATAGGTATGCGTTTTGATGATCGAGTAACCGGTGATACCTCAAAATATGCCCGTCAGGCAAAAATTGTTCATATAGATATTGATTCATCGGAATTTGATAAAAATATCAAAACAACAGCAACAATACATGGTGATGCTAAAGAGGTGCTAATTAAGCTATTGCCGTTGATAAAAGAAGCTAAACACACAGAATGGTTAAAGACATTTGATGTATGTGATGCCGTTGAACAAGAAAAGGTTGTTAAACGCGAAGTATTTCCTGAGTCCGGGTCAATGAATATGGGTGAAGTTGCTTATAAAGTATCAAAGGCAACAGGAGATAAGGCTGTCTTGATAACAGATGTCGGACAAAATCAAATGTTCTCATCTCGTTATTTCCGCTATACATTGCCTAAAAGTGTCATAACATCAGGGGGTCTTGGAACAATGGGATTTGGTTTGCCGGCTGCGATTGGCGCCAAAATGGGAGCTCCGGAACGAACAGTGTGTTTCTTTACCGGTGATGGTGGCTTGCAAATGACAATTCAAGAACTTGGAACAATATTGGAGTATGGAGTAGCGGTTAAAATTATATTGTTAAACAATAATTTCCTCGGCAATGTGCGTCAATGGCAAGAATTGTTCTTCCGCAGTCGCTTCTCTCAAACTCCAATGATAAACCCTGATTTTGTTCAAATAGCGCAAGCCTATGGCATCGCATCAGAGAATGTTGAAACAAGAGAGCAACTTGATGCCGCAATTGAACGCATGATATCTCATGATGGGGCATATCTGTTGAATGTTAACATTGACCCTACTGATATGATTTTCCCAATGACACCTGCCGGTGCGGCTGTGGATGATATAATGCTTACTCCAACAGAAAAATATAAACTCGATTAAACGCTCAATAGATAATAATGGAAAAACAATTATTTACGGTAACAGTATTTTCGGAACATCAAGTTGGGTTGCTCAACCAAATCTCGATTATATTTACACGTCGTTGTCTTAATATTGAGAGTCTATCGGTTAGCCCTTCATCAATAGAAGGTGTTCATAAATTCACAATCACTTGTTATAGTGACAGAGTGATGATGGAGAAGGTTGTGAAACAAATTGAGAAACGCATCGATGTGTTGAAATCGTTCTTGTATACCGATGATGAAATCGTGTATCAAGAAGTGGCTTTGTATAAAGTGCCAACAGATAAATTACTTGATGAGAAAAATCTTGAAATAATAATACGTAATCACAATGCTCGTATTCTTGAGATAACACGCGAATATACAGTTATCGAAAAAACAGGACATTCTGATGAAACAGAGGCATTGTTTGAGGAATTGAAAAGATATGATATACGCCAATTTGTGCGTAGTGGTCGTGTGGCTGTAACAAAGTCTCCTATTGAAT
>CAZCEB010000066.1:0-8529 GCA_964497305.1 uncultured Muribaculaceae bacterium
TTCATACTGAGTAGGATCAGTTTTACGAACTACATCTTCGCCATCAGGAGCAATTTCCATGTCTTGAGCGAATGAAGAAGCAGCACAAAGAAGTGCAGAAGCAAGAAGTAAACTTTTCTTCATAATTTTAATGTTTTAGTTAATAATATGGTTAGTTAAAAATTTATATTTACACGAATATATTTTTCGGGTATTATATTCATGGAGCAAAGTTAGATGTTTTTTTGAGTTACGACTAATTATTTTACTTAAAATATTCTCCAATCGGCGAAATTTAACAAATATTAGGAAATATAATTTATAATACAAATTCAAGGTTACCCAAAACACACTATAATACATTAATTATATAAAATCAACAACAATATTTGCCTAAATCGGCGATATGAGGTAATTTTGCATCGATGAAAGATTTGATAATTAATAAAGAAACAACAGAACGAGCCGTATTAGTGGGACTAATTACTCCGCAGCAAGGAGAAGCCAAAGCCAATGAATATCTTGACGAGCTTGCTTTTCTTGCCGATACAGCCGGAGCAGTTACTGTCCAACGTTTCCTACAACGCCTCGACAACCCCAATCCACGCACATTTGTCGGAACAGGAAAACTTGAAGAAATAAAACAATATGTCCTCGACAACGAGATAGGGATGGTAATTTTTGACGATGACCTATCAACAAAGCAAGTATCAAACATTGAGAAAGAACTACAAGTAAAAATTCTTGATCGCACAAGTCTCATTCTTGACATCTTTGCCAAACGTGCACAGACTGCCAACGCAAAGACTCAAGTAGAGCTTGCCCAATATCAATACTTGTTACCTCGATTGACTCGCATGTGGACACACCTTGAACGCCAACGAGGGGGTATCGGAATGCGCGGACCGGGTGAAACCCAAATTGAGACCGACCGCCGTATAATCCTCGATAAAATAGCACGACTCAAAGCCGAACTGAAAAGCATCGACAAACAAAAATCAATTCAACGCAAGAATCGAGGAAAGCTCACCCGCGTTGCACTTGTGGGTTACACCAATGTCGGCAAATCTACTCTGATGAATCTACTTAGCAAGAGCGATGTATTTGCCGAGAACAAGCTATTTGCTACACTCGACACCACTGTGCGCAAAGTAATAATTGACAATTTGCCGTTTTTGCTCACCGACACCGTAGGATTCATACGCAAACTTCCCACTCACCTTGTAGATTCATTCAAATCGACACTCGACGAAGTGCGCGATGCCGACCTGCTTGTTCATGTCGTTGATATTTCACACCCTCAATTTGAAGAACAAATAGAAGTAGTAAACAAAACATTACAAGAAATATGCGAGAGCAAGGACAAGCCAATGATAATGGTATTTAACAAAATCGATGCATTTTCATATATTCCTAAAGATGACGATGACCTCACTCCACGCACTCGTGAGAATATATCACTTGAAGAACTAAAAACCACATGGATGGCAAAAATGCACGACAATTGCGTGTTTATATCTGCCAAGCAACAAATCAACATCGAAACGCTCAAGGAGCTCGTTTATGCCAAAGCAAAGGAAATACACCTCACTCGCTTCCCCTACAACGATTTCCTATTCCAAAAATATGACGAAGAATTACAATAAACAATGGATACAATAATGCAATTTTTACAAGAATATCACCTGTTAGGTTTAATTATAGGAGTGTGTACGTTCCTCATCATCGGAATATTTCACCCAATAGTAATTAAATGTGAATATTACTTTGGCACTCGCTGTTGGTGGTGGTTTTTAGCTCTTGGAATCATAGGAGTAGCATTATCAATATGGGTAGAAAACGTGTTGTGGTCAACATTACTCGGAGTATTTGCCTTCTCTTCATTCTGGACTGTTAAAGAAATTTTCGACCAAGCCAAACGCGTAGAAAAAGGCTGGTTTCCACGCAACCCCAACCGCAAGTAGGCATCTCCTCACTGACATATTTTTCCAAAAAAACACATTACTAATATGATTTCAGTAGATGGATTGACCGTCGAGTTTGGCGGAACAACACTCTTTAAAGATATTTCGTTTCAAATCAACGAGAAAGACCGCATCGCTCTAATGGGAAAAAATGGTGCCGGCAAAAGCACATTATTAAAAATCCTTGCCGGAGTGCGCAACGCTACTCGCGGTAGTGTTTCAGTTCCCAAAGACTGCGTGGTAGCTTACTTGCCTCAACATCTGATGACCGAAGATGGACGCACGGTGAGAGAAGAAGCGTCTCAAGCATTTGCCCACTTAATGGAGGCTGAAGCCGAAATTGAGAAGCTAAACAATGAGCTTGCCACTCGCACTGACTATGAAAGCGATGACTACATGGCTTTGATTGAAAAGGTGAGCGAACTGAGCGAGAAGTTTTATGCTATTGACATGACTCACTTTGACGAAGATGTTGAAAAAACTCTCATGGGACTTGGTTTTGAACGCGAACAGCTTGATCGCCCGACATCGGAGTTCAGCGGTGGATGGCGCATGCGCATCGAGTTAGCAAAATTGCTTCTCAAAAATCCTGACGTCTTACTCCTCGACGAGCCCACCAACCACCTTGACATTGAAAGTATCTTGTGGCTTGAAGAATTCATCAAAACATCGGCAAAAGCTGTCGTTGTAATCAGCCACGACCGCCGTTTTGTTGACGCGATAACCACACGCACAATAGAGGTAACGATGGGACGCATCTATGACTACAAAGCCTCATACAGCCACTATCTTGAATTGCGCAAGGAACGCCGCGAACAGCAAATGAAACAATATGAAGAGCAACAAAAGATGATTCAAGAAACAAAAGATTTCATCGAGCGCTTCAAAGGCACTTATTCCAAGACATTGCAAGTACAGAGTCGCGTGAAGATGCTTGAAAAGCTCGAATTGATTGAGGTTGATGAGGAAGACACATCAGCTCTTCGCTTGAAATTCCCGCCATCACCTCGTAGCGGATCCTATCCTGTTCAGGCTGACAATGTAGGAAAATCATTTGGAGGCCATGTTGTTTTCAAAAATGCTTCGTTTATGATTGAGCGTGGTGAAAAAGTTGCATTTGTAGGACGTAATGGCGAGGGGAAATCTACCTTTGTAAAATGTATAATGGGTGAACTTCAGCACGAAGGCACTCTCACACTCGGGCACAATGTACAAACTGCTTATTTCGCACAAAATCAAGCATCACAACTCGACGAAAACCTAACTGTTTTCCAAACGATTGACGATATTGCAAAAGGTGATGTGCGTCTAAAAATACGCGATATGCTCGGAGCATTCATGTTTGGAGGGCCAGAAGAGAGCACAAAAAAAGTGAAAGTATTATCAGGCGGAGAACGTACACGCTTGGCGATTTTGAAACTCCTGCTTGAGCCTGTCAATCTTCTCATTCTCGATGAGCCTACAAACCATCTTGATTTAAAGACAAAAGATATACTAAAACAAGCGTTAAAAGATTACGATGGCACATTAATCCTCGTGAGCCACGACCGCGATTTCCTTGATGGTCTCGTATCAAAAGTGTATGAATTTGGACACAAACGAGTGCGTGAACACCTATGCGGCATCAACGAATTTCTTGAAAACAAAAAAATGGAAAATCTCCACGAAATCGAAAAGAAAAACTAATTCATTGACCTATATTTATTATAGGCGCGAGCGAGACGAGTGTGATATCCTCGACGAGCATATTTGGGACCATTATAGCGATAAGCAAATGCGCTCCAATTTTTTGTTTGTAGATACTTAACCATACCGGTATTTTCAAGAAAACCTGCAAACAATTCAAGCTGTGTGCGTTCAGAATATCTCATTTTATATACAAAATCGCCCAAATCTTTTGCTCCGCATAATTTCCAATTGAAACCTCCTATCTGAAACATCCCCCAAAAAGTAGATTCCTGAGCAATAATACTATCAATCTCACACGCAGCTTGTAATCGTTGATGAGCACGCTCTTGATTAACTCCATGTCCCGAAACAATTTTATACCCTGAGACATCAACTCCCTTACGCTGACAATTGCGACGAAATACTTTTGCGTCAAAATATATTATTGGTTTGCGTGGCGCCATAAAACCTTTGTGCTGTTTCCCCGTTTCTATCTCAACAACGGCCTTTATCGCCGCAACATCAACATTAAGTCTCTCAGCAACGGCAGCATAATCATCATTGGTCAACTGCACGACAATATCACCTCGTGCCTCATCAATAAAACGTTGAGGAATAGTGGGTAGTTCAAAAAACGCCCCATTTGGAACAGAAAATGTATCCTGTTCAATAAAAAAATCTTCTATCGCCATCACATCAAGAGATAGCGATAGAAGAAATGCGATTATCAGTTTACGTTTCAAACTATTTCTTTAAATCAGCGACTTTGGCAAGTGTCAATGTCAATTGCCCCCAGAAACGCTCAACAGCAGGAATATGCATACGCTCTGTTGGAGAGTGAACGCCTTGTAATGTAGGGCCAAAAGACACCATATCCAAATAAGGATACTTTTGCAAGAATAATCCACATTCAAGACCGGCATGAATTGCCTTAATCGCCGGAGTTATACCATATAATTCTTTATAAGCATCGCGTGCTATCTCCATAATGGGCGACTGCATGTTTGGAGCCCATCCGGGATAACCATCTCCATGAGTAACTTTAGATCCTGCAAGCGCAAACACAGTTTCAACCTGATTAGCAATATCCCATTTGCGAGAATCCACCGAACTACGTTGGCTTGTTGTAACAAGTATTTCGTTATTAGGCAACATCTTGATAGCAGCAAGATTGGTCGATGTTTCAACCAAGCCTTCAAGCTCACGACTCATTGATATAACTCCATGAGGAGCGCAATACAACGCATTTATCAAATTCATTGCAGTCGCCTTGTCAATACATTGAGCAGGAGCATCAGCACTTTCAAGATCAACCGACAAATTAGGTTCTACACCTTTGTATTCATTCTCTACAGTAGCGCTATAATTGTTCATTGCAATGCGCACATCTTCTTTTGCCGATGCAGGCACACCAATGATAGCCGATGCTGCACGAGGGATGGCATTGCGAAGGTTACCACCTTCGATTTCAGCGAGCACCACATCATGTTTTTTAGCCACCGACCAAATGAAACGAGCAAGCAATTTATTAGCATTAGCACGTCCAAGATGAATATCACAACCAGAGTGCCCACCACAACCATTTGCCACCGCAACCTTGAAATAATGATATCCTGCAGGAGCGGGTTCTGTTGTATAGGTAAATGTACATGTTGTATCAACTCCACCGGCACAGCCAACAAATATTTCAGCATCATCTTCAGAGTCAAGATTCAATAGTATAGAGCCTGAAATCATGCCTTCGCCAAGATTATTGGCTCCTGTCAATCCGGTTTCTTCATCTACTGTGAATAACGCTTCAAGCGGACCATGCACAAGCGAGTCATCAACCAATGCAGCAAGCGCTCCAGCCATCCCTATACCATTATCGGCTCCGAGAGTTGTTCCATCGGCATGCACCCACTCTCCATCTATAATTGTTGTAATGGGATTATTTTCAAAATCAAAAGTCTTATCATTTGACTCACACACCATATCCATGTGTGCTTGCAAAATTATACCGGGAGCATTTTCCTTGCCTGCAGTAGCAGGTTTGCTCATTACCACGTTACCTATTTCATCAGTTTTAACAGCCAAATTGTGTTTATGAGCAAAATCAACAAGATATTCACGAATTTTACCCTCTTTTTTTGAAGGGCGTGGAACTTTTGTAATCTCATCAAATATTTCCCACACAAGTGATGGTTTCAAATCTTTAATAGTCATAATATTGATTTTAATGTTATTATTTCATTTGTAAAAAGTTTTTCATTTTGGAAAATAATGTTAAAAACATCATTATTCGCTCACTAAGTTACAAAATAAAATTTACATATACCCAAAAATTTAGACTTGTTTCATATATTTGCATTGCAAAAACGCATTGGCTTAATGAAGATTGTAATACTAACAATTATATTATTAGCTTTTGCCATCGTGCTTCTCGGTGTGAAAGTTTTCTTTATTAAAGGCGGAAAATTTCCATCAGGACATGTTCATGACATAAAAGCATTACAAGACAAAAATGTCCATTGCGCATCAAACCAACGAGAGAATTAATATTTTACATTATACCTAAAAACAACGATTAGCAATAATGAAGAAAATTGCATTTCTTGCCAAGTCTATACTACTATGCTCGGCAATCACATTTACCTCTTGCTCAGGAAACCAGAGCAATAATTCAACTGTAACAAACGACTCTACAGCAGTTGCTTCAAGAGCATCTCTAAATATTCGCTACATTGATGGCGATTCAGTTACAGCTCATTATAATTTAGCTCTTGATTTTAAGGAAGCTTCAATACGCACTATGAGCAAACTTGAAAATGCTCAACGCGCTAAAGCGGCAGAGATTCAAAAATTCGGCTCTCAAATTGAACAAAAGATGAAATCAAACGGATATCTTTCTGAAGCAAGCTATAACGCCGATGTTCAAAAA
This sequence comes from uncultured Muribaculaceae bacterium, assembly GCA_964497305.1. GTDB lineage: Bacteria > Bacteroidota > Bacteroidia > Bacteroidales > Muribaculaceae > RGIG4079. Next base: position 6,532 of record CAZCEB010000066.1, read on the forward strand.
TTCAACAAAATGCAAGCTGATGCTCAAGGCTATCTTGCCACTCTTGAACGCAATGCACAACAAGAGCTATTGCAACAACAAATGCAATTAAACGACTCTATTGATTCATTCATCAAAGATTACAATGCCAAACATGGTTACGATGCCATTCTATTCAAAAACGCAGGTGTTTATTTCAATCCTGAGCTTGACATAACCAAAGAAGTTATCGAAGGCTTAAACGCTCGCTACAATCGTGTTGAAGAATAGCATTTCACTTAATAATACTGATAAAGGGTTGCTTAAAGCAACCCTTTATCGTTTTATTAATCGTCGGCCTATTCCACGAAACAACTTAATATTCACCAATTTTTCTTTTATTTTTCCCTCTTCATATATTTTCTTTGAGTGCCCATACTGACACATGTATTTGTGCTTAGATTTAATTATATGCGCCAAATAATCCTGCAACCTTTCACTCCAATCAACAGGCGCATCTACTGCCAATTTAGGCGCATTCAGCATCTTCAAATACATACCATCATCATTATCGATTTTACGAATATAATCAATGACTGCATCAACATCATTAAAATCTGAAACATCGATAAAAGCATCTTTGTTGAATTCTTGACCGACATATCTGTTCCCCCAATATATAGGAACTGAATGAGCCGCCATTGGCTCCACTATTTTTTCTGTTGTGTAATTATCGACCTTGCTATTCTCCAACGCAAGATTAAATTTATATCGACCTATAAACTCCATCTTATCAGCAACAGGACCGCCTATATTATTTCTATATCGCCCCCCGGATGCTACCTTTCGATATTCATTTAATCGTTGCCACACCAATTCTCGCATAGGGTCATTGGAATACCCGTTACTCACTACCACACTACAAAATTCACGATCCAATGCCTGACTTTTTTCCATTGGGGCATCCTTTAAAAGATGATATTCAGGATAGGTTACATACATAGGATAGCGCAAATACCTATCTCCAAACGTTATATCAAAAAAAGATATTGCGTAATCGTAATAGTTAAAATTAGGAATATCATTTTCCGCCGTATAATACACTTTTATACATCGGCTATATTTAAAATGTTCTTCTCCAAATGCCGAACAAAAAAGCAATTCAGGCTCCTCTTTAGCATCATCACCAAGCACAATAACATTAAATTTACCCTTTAACGCATCAATAATAAAATTATCATTAGGAGTGAAGCCATTCCAAAAATCGACAAATTTTATAGTAACATCCATTGTCAAGTGTTTATTATTTCTCACAAAAATACGCAAATTGCTCTGATTTAGCAAGAATATGCCTCTAACACTCCATTTTTATGAGCAGTTAATGTCTGAAATCTCAACTATATTCGTTATCTTTGCATGATTTTTATCAGACGAAAAAATAATATTATATCTATGTTAAATCCAATTAAGAAAACCATCGAGCTTAGTGATGGACGCGTCATCACACTTGAGACAGGGAAACTTGCCAAGCAAGCCGATGGAGCGGTAGAATTGCGCATGGGCAACACAATGCTCCTTGCGACAGTAGTTTCGGCTAAAGAAGCCGGCGAGGGAGTAGATTTCATGCCCCTCCAAGTTGAGTACAAAGAAAAATTTTCTTCTAACGGGCGTTTCCCCGGAGGATTCCTTAAACGCGAAGGTCGCGCATCAGACTATGAAATCTTGACTGCACGCCTTGTTGACCGCGTGTTGCGTCCTCTATTCCCCGACAATTACCATGCCGACACATTTGTTAATGTAACAATGTATTCTTCTGACGGCGTTGACATGCCTGATGCTCTTGCCGGTCTTGCTGCATCAGCTGCGATTGCCGTTTCTGATATACCTTTCAATGGGCCTATCTCTGAAGTGCGCGTTGCTCGTATTGATGGTGAGTTTGTTATTAACCCAACATTTGAACAACTTGAACGTGCCGATATGGAACTCATGGTGGGCGCTACCTATGACAACATCATGATGGTTGAAGGTGAAATGGATGAA
>CAZCEB010000067.1:0-8492 GCA_964497305.1 uncultured Muribaculaceae bacterium
AGTAGCAAAAGTAGTTCGGCCGGAGGGGAAGTAACCGGAGTAGGAGCAATTGCATGGGGAGAACCTACACCCTATGGCATGGTTCTTGTTTCTCGTGGCTCAATGGAGGTTGGTCCGCAAAAAGCCGATAGTTTATGGAATCTTCGTGCTGATGCACGTGGTATTTCGGTCGATGGATTTTGGATGGACGAGACTGAAATCACCAATTCAAAATATAAACAATTTGTATTTTGGGTGCGGGACTCTATAATTCGTGAACGTCTTGCCGACCCGGCATTTGGAGGTGATGAGGAATTTAAAATTGAAGAAGATAAAGAGGGCAATCCGGTGAAACCTCATTTGAATTGGAATAAGGCAATACCCTGGCGCAATCCTAATGAGGATGAAGCTCGTGCTATTGAGAGCATGTATCGAGTGAATCCTATTACAGGAGTTAAAGAACTTGACCCTACTCAATTGAACTATAGATATGAGATATATAATCACACCGAGGCAGCTAAACGCAAGCATCGTCTTGACCCCACTCGACGTGAATATAATACAGATAAACCGGTGCCTACAGATGTTCCTGTCATCTCAAAAGATACAGCATATATAAATGATGAAGGTACAATCATTAGAGAAACTATTACTCGTGGTTTGACAGGTGATTATGATTTCCTTAACACCTATATTGTAAATGTGTATCCTGATACAACGGCATGGGTTAATGACTTTGAAAATGCCTATAATGAGCCATACGTGAGATTATATTTCTCTCATGGTGGATATAATGAATACCCTGTTGTTGGGGTTAGTTGGGAACAAGCATCAGCATTTGCAAATTGGCGTACAGATTATTTGCGTCGCGCAATAGGACGTGAGGGAGTATATGTAGAGCCTTATCGTTTGCCTACTGAAGCAGAGTGGGAGTATGCAGCTCGTGCCGGTGTTAATGAAAATATGTATCCATGGGAAGGAGACTTGCCATTGTCAGAAGATAAAGGTTGTTTCTATGCCAACTTTAAGCCTAATGAAGGCAATTATATTAAAGATGGTCAATTAATAACATCTCAGGTGGGTACCTATGCTCCAAATGATTTCGGATTGTATGATATGGCAGGTAATGTGAGTGAATGGACCTCTACTGCCTATACCGAAAGTGTTGGGAAATTAACAAGCGACCTTAACCCTGAATATCGTTACAATGCGGCTAAGGAAGATCCTTATAAGATGAAACGCAAAATTGTGCGTGGTGGCTCATGGAAAGATGTTGCACATAATATACGTAGTGATATACGCATGTGGGAATATCAGAATGAACAACGTTCTTATATAGGTTTCCGTTGTGTGCGCACTCAAATAGGTTTTGCTCGCGGGCAAAAAGCAAAAAAATAAACATTAATCACGATAACTAATATTCTCCTTTTGTAAAATGGGAAAGATAAAAAGATATAAAAACAGTATTGAACGTTTTCTCTCAGGAGAGAGTGGTCAACGTTTCTTTAACTTTGCATATAGTATAGGTGCCGCAGTTGTAATTTGGGGTGCACTTTTCAAGATCCTTCACCTCCCTGGTGGTAACACATTGTTGTCAATAGGTATGGGTACAGAAGTGTTAATGTTTATCTTGACTGCATTTGATCGTCCGCCCAAAGATTATAATTGGGAAGAAGTATTCCCGGTATTGGCGTCAAAAGATCCTGAAGATCGTCCTGAATTTAATGGCGGCGGTGGTATCGTTATCGGTGGCGGTAGTGGCGTTGCCGGAAATATAACAGTTACAGGTGAACAAGCTCGCAGCGCTGCCGGAATTCCATCAAATATTAATTTGAGTGAGGATGATACCAAATCATTATCAGAGAGTATTGCAAAAATGGCGGCAGCTTCTGATCAATTGTCTAAAATGGCAGAATTGACTACTGCTACACAACAATATCTTTCTCAAATGGCGGCTATTTCAGAGGAAATGCAACAATTGAGAGAAACAACACAAGCATTGAATAATGTTTCTGATGTGTTGTTGCAATCTTATCGTGCCATTACTGAAAATTCTGAAAATATTACTCGCAGTTCAACCGGCTATGTTGAGCAAATGCAAGATCTCAATCGCAATATAGGTGGATTGAATACGATTTATGAAATACAATTGAAGAGCGTTTCTTCTCAACTTGATTCTATCGATCGTGTAAATCGAGGAATTAAGGATATACGTGATATGTATGAAAAGAGTTCGGCTCAAAGTGCGCGTTATTGCGAAGAAACAGAAAAAATGGCTCGTTACATGCAACAGCTAAATTCTGTTTATGAAAAGATGATTACGGCAATGACAATCAATATGTATCGTCCTATGATGGGAGGAGATATGCCCGGAGTTGCCAATATTCAACCTGATGCTGATAAAGCTCAACCCAATAATTAATAATTTTTCGAACCCGATTAATTATAGCTGATGGGATCTAATAGTACAAGGCTTTCTCCAAGGCAGAAGATGATAAACTTGATGTATATCGTCCTCACTGCAATGCTTGCTCTGAATGTTTCAAGTGATGTCCTCGATGGCTTTACACAAGTAGAGGATGGCTTAAATCAATCAAATGAAACGGTAGCGCAAAGGAATGAGGATATATATCACCGATTGGAAGCATTTAATGAACAAAATCCTGAAAAAGGAGCTGTGTGGTATAGTAAAGCGACAGAAGTGCGTCGTGCTACACAACAATTATATGATTTTGTTGATTCGTTGAAATTAGCAATTGTAATTAAAGCCGATGGTGATGATGGCGATGTGTCAGAAATTGTACATCGTGATGATCTTGAAGCTGCTTCGGTTATAATGTTGTCGCCAACAAATAACCAAGGCGAGAAATTACGTAAATCGATTGACAATTATCGTGAATATGTTTCAGCTTTAATGACTGACTCGGTGAAACGCATGACAGTCGAACAGGCATTATCGACTGAGTCGGTAAACAAGTCTGGGACAATAGGAGCTCAAAAATGGGAAGAAGCAAAATTTGAAAGTCAACCGGTAGTTGCTGCTGTAACATTGCTTGCTCAGTTGCAGAGTGATATACGATATGCCGAAGGGGAAGCTCTTTCAACATTGTTATCTAATGTTGATGCACGAGATGTGCGTGTAAATGAATTGAATGCATTTGTAATACCACAATCACGTTTTGTGATGAGAGGTAGTAAGTATTCAGCAAATATTGTCCTTGCTGCTGTAGATACTACACAGCGTCCGCTTGTAGTAATCAATGGCGAACAATTAGATAATGATAGAGGACTATATGAATTTGTAACAGGAAGAACAGGAACATTTGATTATACAGGATATTTGGAAGTACCTCATGGTGATGGATCGATAACAAAACATGAATTCAAATCGTCCTATACAGTAATTGAGCCAACTGCTACAGTGTCAGCGACAATGATGAATGTGCTCTATGCAGGAATAGATAACCCAATGAGTATTTCTGTCCCGGGTGTTCCGTCTAACTCTGTGAGTGCAAGCATGACCAATGGAACATTGACGCGTAGTGGTGATGCTTGGATTGCTCGACCAACAAAAGTGGGTTCAGAGGCTGTTATTACTGTTACGGCAAATATGGATGGACGTCAGCAGACGGTTGCTACGATGAATTTCCGTGTACGCAAGTTGCCCGACCCCACTCCGTTTATAACATTTACCGATTCCAAAGGAAACCAAGAACGATATAAAGGCTCACGCCCGTTTGCAAAGACATTGTTATTGCAAGCATCAGGGCTTGAAGCTGCAATCGATGATGACCTTTTGAATATACAATTCAAAGTGTTGAGTTTTGAAACAGTGTTCTTTGATTCAATGGGGAATGCAATCCCGGAGGTCTCTAATGGCGCAAGTTTCTCTCAACGTCAGAAAGATTCATTCCGTCGTTTGTCTCGAGGAAAACGTTTCTATATCTCTCGTGTTAAAGCAATTGGACCTGATGGGATAGAGCGTGATCTTGCTCCGATGGAGGTTATTGTCAACTAAAATTTGTAAATCGATTTCAATTTAGATATAAAATGAAACAACTAAAAAGATATTTTATAGTAGCCATCACATTGTTGAGTGTGGGCATCTCTGCTGTGGCTCAAGATTCGTCATCAAGCACAATAATGCGTCGTGGAAAGAATGATCGCAACAAAGACAAAGAGCAACAAGGTGTGCAAATTACTGAGCGCATGCAGCAGTTCTATGAAGATACTCCAATGAGTGATGCCGATTTATCATGGATGAGAGTTATATATCGTCAACTCGATTTGACAAATGACAAGAACGCTCCGCTTTATTATCCCGAAGAGCCTACTGCCGACCAAGAAAGCATGTTCCGCATTATAATGCGTCTCCTTGCCAATAATCAAGTTGCTGCTTATGAATATCTTGATGGTCGCGAAGTGTTTACCGATCAATATCGCATCAAAGTGAAAGATATGCTTGATCGTTTCCATATTCTTTATACTGAGGCTAAGGGCTCTACCGAGAAGAATCCTAAATTTACAATTGAAGAAAGTGATGTTCCTGCCAATGAGGTGTTGTCATATTATTTGCTTGAACGTTGGGTGTTTGACTCTCGTAGCAATCGCATGAAAACAACAGTAGAAGCAATTTGTCCGGTATTGCATCGTGCAGGCGATTTTGGTGGAGAGCCCATCAAATATCCTATGTTTTGGATAAAATTTGATGTATTACGCCCCTATTTGACTCAGCAATACATATTTGTTGATGATGATAATAATTTGCCTAAATATACCTATGATGATTTCTTCCAATTGACAATGTATGAGGGGGATATTTATAAAACCCGCAATTTGAAGAATAAATCGATGATGCAACTTTATCCTGATCCCGATGATTTGAAGCGTGCACAAGATAGTATTCAAAATCGACTTGAAAAATTTGAAGATAAATTATGGGTACCTTCTCGAGAAGAAGTGATTGCTGCTCGTGAAGCACGTGAGAAAGCCGCCAACGGAGATTCTACAAAGATAGAGGCGCGAGATGAAAAGCCGGTAAAAGAAAATACTACTTCATCACGTTCAAGTCGAGGAAAGAAACCCGCTAAAGTAAAAGAAACAAAGGTGAAAAGCTCTTCAAAAACTGCAGTACGTTCAGTGCGTCGTCGCAAATAATACTAACCCCAATAAAAACAAACAAGAGAATGTATCATTGATACATTCTCTTGTCGTTTTATTAAAAAATATGTTGCCATTATTTTATTTGAAGATAGATTGAAAAAGTGTTTTATTTGTATCTTTGTGGATGAGAATGAAATGAGATGAAAGAAGTTGAAATAATATGAGTTTAACAATATAAACAAGTATTAGATTATGGACGATTTGGCAAATAATATTATGATGCTCCCAGAAGGATATTCCGAATGGCGAAAAAATATAGAGCAGTTAATTGAGGTGTCTAAGCTACGTACTGCGATTAGTGTCAACACAAGCATGTTGACTTTATACTGGAATATAGGGAAGAGTATATTGCAAAAGCAAAAGGATAGTGGTTGGGGAAAGAAAATAATCAATCAATTATCAAAAGATTTAAGTAATAGATTCCCTGACGACAGAGGATATTCGGAGCGAAATCTACGAAATATGAAAAGATTTGCCGAAGCATATCCCGATTTCCCAATTTTGCAAGTCCCGCTTGCCAAATTACAGGGACAATTAATTTGGCAAGTTCCACTTGCCAAATTGCAAGAAGAAGGAGCCGAATCTATGCAAGTCCCGCTTGCTCAAATTACGTGGTATCATCACATATCATTATTATCAAAGGTAGAAGATGATGTAGAGCGAGCCTATTATATAAATGAAACAGCCCAGAATGGCTGGAGTCGTGATGTAATGTTAATGCAAATTGCTAATGGATATATTCAAGCCAAAGGTCATGCAATTAATAATTTTACACAGACTTTACCTCCACCGCAATCTGATTTGGCTCGATATATATTTAAAGACCCATATAATTTTAGCTTTTTGGGAACTGTTGCTCTACAAAATGAGTTAGATATTGAGAAATCGCTAACAAGTAAGGTTACAGAATTTCTGTTAGAGATGGGACGTGGCTTTGCGTATATTGACAGGCAATACCATATCTCTGTTGATGGAGATGACTACTATATTGATATCCTTATGTATCATCTGAAATTACATTGTTATGTGGTAATTGAATTGAAAGCCGTTGAATTTAAACCGGAATTTGTAAGCAAACTCAATTTCTATATTTCAGCAGTAGATGAATATGTAAAAACGGCCGAAGATAAACCTACGATTGGATTGCTTTTGTGTAGGACAAAAAGCGATAAGAAAGCAGAGTTTTCTCTTCGTGGTGTTACGCAGCCTATGGGGATTGCACAATATGAAACAGAGAAATTATTTGCCGATGTTGCATCAGCGTTGCCACAAATAGAGGATATTGAAAAAGAATTAGAAGATTAACCATTTCTTAGTAATGACATCTTTTAATGAAATGAGATGAAAGAGGTTGAAATAATAAAGAATATAAAGAGTAAGTTAGGGATTGTTGAGTTGAATGAGATGCAACGTCGCATGATGCGCTGTCATGCGCAGTCGGTAATGTTGATTTCTCCAACAGGCTCAGGAAAAACCATCGCATTTACTATTCCGGTGTTATGCTCGCTTGATGCCCCGTCTCGACAAGTACAAGCTGTGATACTTGCTCCATCGCGAGAGCTGGTGCAACAAATAGCATCGGCGGTGCGCATGATTGCAGTAGGATATAAAACAGTTGCGTTCTATGGCGGACATTCGATGATGGATGAGGTGAATTCTTTGAGTGTTGTCCCTGATATAGTCGTTGCCACACCCGGAAGATTGCTCGACCATATAAATAGAGGAAATATCGATTTGTCGACTGTTAAGACTCTTGTCCTTGACGAATATGATAAATCGCTTGAACTCGGTTTCCATGACGAGATGCGCAAAGTGGTGAGGGCAATGGGTAGTTTTCGATTGATAATACTTACCTCTGCAACGATACTATCCGAGATGCCGTCGTTTTTGCCTTTCCGTAAACCTGAAATTGTCGATTTTACACAGATCGATGATGATCCACGCGAGCGCATGACGATAGTACAGATTGAGAGTCCTGTAAAAGATAAAATAGATATCGCTATTGATTTGATGCGCTCGTTGCCCAATGGCAAGGTGATTCTATTTGTTAATCATCGAGAGAGTGTTGAGCGTGTATATGGAATGATGCGCAAAGCCGATCTACCTGTTGGCTTGTATCATGGAGGACTTGAACAGTTTGACCGAGAAAAAGCAATAGACTTGTTGAATAATGGAACGACACCCATACTCGTTTCGACTGATCTCGGCTCACGTGGGTTGGATATAGATGCTGTTCAAGCTGTGGTACATTATCACTTGCCAACAAGTAAGGAAAATTGGACTCATCGCAATGGTCGTACAGCTCGCATGGGTGCTGATGGCGTTGTATATGTTATTACAGCCGAGGGGGAGAACATTTCGGAGTATATCGATTTCGACCGCAGTTATATTCCATCGGGGACGAGCGTAAACCCTATAGTTGCCGATGTTGTTACATTGTATTTTAATGCCGGCAAAAAAGAGAAAATCTCACGCGGAGATATTGTTGGCTATTTGGTGAATAAAGGAGGGTTAGATGCGTCAAAAATTGGCAAAATAGTAGTAAAAGACCATTGTGCATTGGTTGCAGTCCCGGTTGGAGATGCAAAAGCCACGCTTACGGCTATTGCTCCACACAAAATCAAGAACACTCGCGTCAAAGTTTCAATCCTAAGATAACGACAAACGGAGCGAAATTTTCGCTCCGTTTGTCGTCTTTGTAATTATAGATTAGAATTTATATCCGATTGCAACGGTAAAGTTGCTGTTTTTTAAGTTTGGAGCTACATCATCGTATTTATTAATGTCAATCAATCCAAAATCATAACCAAAAGAGATGGGAACTTTTTGATTAATTTCAATTCCGGCTCTAAATCCTAAACCCCAATCAAAGTGTTTAACGCCACCTACGTTACTGAAAGTATTAACTTTTAAACTTTCCCCTTCGGATGAGACCTTGAATTTGCCAAATATTCCATAAGCAAAATAAGGACCGAATTCTCCAAAAATAGCGATATTTTCGCTTATTACATGCTTATAGCCAAAGTGTATAGGGACTTCAATGTAATAAGCATCACAATTAGCATCTAATACGTAACCATAATCTAATTGAGCTCCTTTTAAGGTTAACAGTATACCTCCGTTAATATATGTCCCATTTAATGATTGTATTGGGAGTATACCTCTCAAACCGATATGAAAGCCTATTTTAGAATCGTATTTTGTAATGTTTGAAACATTCATCCCAGCTTGAATTTCTCCTTCAAATCCTTGTGCAAATATTGTGCTTGCACCAATAATTGTTGCAATGACAAAAGTTAATAATTTCTTCATATTTATAAAGTAATAAAAGTTAGTAGAGACAAATATAA
>CAZCEB010000068.1:0-8461 GCA_964497305.1 uncultured Muribaculaceae bacterium
GTTGCAAAATTAGTCGCAATTTTTGAATTATGCAACTGATTTGCAAAAAATATTACTAAAATAGGCGTTTTTAATGCTTTTTTGATGTTTTTTATCGGGTAGTTATTGTAATAAATGCGTACCTTAGCTCAACAAAACGAATACACGATTATGAAAACTCAAAATAACCTCAGAAAATTCATATTTCTAACAATTATCGCTCTTGTTGGAAGCTCGTTTATTGCTTCATCTAAAAACGAAAAGGCAACCATAACGCGCAACCTTGACATATTTAACTCGGTTTACAAAGAATTACAGGTGTTCTATGTTGACTCTATCGATGCCGAAAAATCAATTAATACCGCAATAAATGCCATGCTCAATGACATTGACCCTTATACTGAATATATCCCGGCAAAGGATCAAGATGCGTTCAAGACAATGACTACAGGCGAATATGGCGGCATCGGCTCATATATCATGGAGCGCAATGGTAAGGTATATATTTCAGAGCCATACGAAGGCTCTCCTGCTCAAAAATCGGGACTTAAAGCCGGAGACATGATTGTAAAGATTGACAATGACACAACATTGGGGTGGAAAAGTTCAAAGGTGAGCGAACGTCTAAAAGGGCAAGCCGGCACACCATTGACAGTAGTCGTTAAACGTCCCTACGCAACTGACTCTATGGTTACAATCAACATCATACGCGAGAAAATCCAGATGCCGGCGGTCCCATACCATGCTGTAGTAAAAGAAAACATCGGATACATTTATCTCACATCATTTACCGACAACTCTGCAAAAGAGGTGCGCAATGCGTTAATCGAATTGAAAAAAAATCCTCAAGTAAAATCTATCGTTCTTGACCTTCGAGGCAATGGTGGCGGATTGCTTGAAAGCGCCGTAAAAATCGTTGGTCTTTTTGTTCCTAAAAACACTGAAGTACTACGCACCAAGGGGAAAGGTCATCTCAACGAAAAGGTATATAAAACAACATCAGCACCCATTGACACCGAAATACCTCTTGCCGTACTCATTGACGGAGGGTCGGCATCAAGTTCAGAGATTGTTGCCGGTGCTTTACAGGACCTTGACAGAGCTGTAATAGTTGGGTCTCGTTCATACGGAAAAGGGCTTGTTCAAAGCACTCGCCAACTGCCCTACGATGGTTTATTGAAAGTAACAATTGCCAAATATTATATTCCAAGCGGACGCCTAATCCAAGCTATAGATTATTCTCATCGCAACCCCGACGGAACAGTCGCTCGCATTCCCGACAGCCTCACCACTGTTTTCAAAACTGCTCATGGTCGCGAGGTGCGCGATGGCGGAGGCATTACCCCCGACATAAAAGTAACATACCCAAGTGCCAACCGATTGACTTATAACATTGTGCGCGATAATTGGGCTTTTGATTATGCAACACGATTTGCCGCTACAACGCCAACGATTGCATCGGCTCATGATTTTGTTATCACCGACTCTATTTTCAATGATTTCAAAAAATTCATTGATCCCAAGAAATTTCAATATGACAAAGTGTGCGAAACAATGTTGGCCGACCTCAAAGAAACAGCCAAAGTTGAAGGTTACTCCAATGATAGCATAAACGCACAATTTGACATTTTGGAAAAAATGTTGAAACATAATCTTGACCGAGATCTTGACAACAACCGCAAAGAGATAAGCGAAATTCTTGCAAATGAAATCATTAAACGATACTACTATCAAAAGGGGCAAATAATAGAAAATCTCAAAAACGATGCTGCTCTCGATAGTGCCGGTGTAGTGTTGAATGATATTAATGCCTATCACAAAATCCTTTCCCCAATTAAGAAATAATGGACATAAAGGATATTTGCTCTCTGTTTTTATCGCAACAACGTCTTGCCGCAGTAAAAACTATCCTTGACGATAAAAAAACTCGGCATGTATCTTTCTATGGACTTGCGGGATCAGCTCTGGCAATGCTATTTGCCGCAATGCCCAAACAGAAACATCCGCTCTTAATCGTAGGCGACAGTCTTGACGATGCCGGTTACTTATATCACGATATATCTCGCATCATAGGCGAAGATGCGGTATTGCTATTTCCTTCTGCCTATAAAAGGGATATCAAATATGGGCAAATTGATGCTCCTTCGCAAATCTTGCGCACCGAGGCACTTAACCATTGGCATGACGACAAACAACTGAAATGTGTTGTTACCTACCCCGAAGCGCTTGCCGAGCGTGTGGCATCAAAAGAGACCATCGACCGCCACACTCTACACTTGAGCGTAAATGCAACTGTAAATCTCACCGCAACCATCAAATGGTTGCGAGAAAACGCATTTACTGAAGTCGATTATGTTTACGAGCCGGGGCATTTTGCTGTGCGTGGCTCAATTCTGGATATCTTCGGCTATTCCAATGAGTTGCCTTTCCGCTTTGATTTTTTTGGCGATGAGATTGACTCAATACGTGCATTCAACATCGAAACACAACTTTCGGAAAAGCGTCTTAACGAAATCTCAATCACTTCAAATGTAGCACAACAAAGTCATGGTGGCTCATTGCTCGAATTTATACACAAAGACACTATCATTGCTCTTAGAGACTCAGCCTATACTATTGAACGCATACACGCCATTGCTTCAGAAACATTCTCCGACAGCGCACTCATCGCTGATGAAGGAGATAAAAACGCAATGCGACAAGTCGTTGATGCCAATAGCTTTGAACTGCAATTTGAAAAATTCCGACAAATTCATTTCTCATCTTCGGCAAATGCCACCTCTGGCGCATCTACATCTATTGATTTCTGTTGCAGCCCTCAAGGAATATATCATAAAAACTTTGACCTCATCAGCGATTCGTTTAAAAAGATGCTTTCCGATGGATACAGGCTATATATCCTTAGCGACAGCGAAAAGCAGATTGAGCGATTGAAGGTAATCTTTGAAGATCGTGGCGATGATATAACATTCTCTCCGATATTATCTACAGTACATGAGGGATTTGTTGACCACTCCACAAAAACATGCATCTTTACCGATCACCAAATTTTTGACCGCTTTCACAAATACAGTCTCAAAAGCGACCGCGCACGTTCAGGCAAACTCGCACTATCGCTCAAAGAGTTGAGCGCAATCGAAATAGGCGATTACATCGTGCATGTCGATCATGGCGTGGGAAAATTTGCCGGACTGTTGCGCACCAATGTCAATGGTCGCACTCAAGAGATGATAAAACTCACATATCTTAATGACGATATAATATTTGTGAGCATTCACGCCCTTCACAAACTTGCCAAATATCGAGGCAAGGAAGGTGTTCCTCCAAAGATAAACAAGTTAGGGACAGGAGCATGGAACAAGGTAAAAGAGCGTACAAAAAGCAAGCTCAAGGATATTGCTCGCGATCTCATCAAACTATATGCCGCACGCAAAGAGGAGAAAGGGCATAGCTATTCTCCCGACTCCTACCTGCAACAAGAACTTGAGGCATCGTTTATCTACGAGGACACTCCCGACCAATTAACGGCAACACAAGCCGTTAAAGCCGACATGGAAAGTCCGCGCCCAATGGACCGACTTATTTGTGGGGATGTGGGATTTGGCAAAACCGAAATTGCAATACGAGCAGCATTTAAAGCTGCCACCGATGGCAAACAGACTGCCGTACTTGTTCCCACAACCGTGCTTGCCTACCAGCATTTCAACACATTTAAAGACCGACTGAAAGATTTCCCTGTGAGAGTCGATTATATCTCTCGCGCACGCACTCCTAAACAAGCAAAACAAATCATTGCCGATCTCGCTGAAGGCAAAATCGATATACTCATTGGTACACACAAACTCATTGGTAAAGATATAAAATTCAAAGATCTTGGACTGTTGATTGTCGATGAAGAGCAGAAATTTGGCGTTGCCGTAAAAGAGAAACTCAAACAATTGAAAGTAAATGTTGACACTCTCACCATGAGTGCAACCCCCATCCCTCGCACATTGCAATTCTCTCTGATGGGCGCTCGCGACCTCTCTGCAATAACAACACCTCCTGCCAACCGATACCCAATTATGACTTCGGTTAATGCTCTTAACGATAATATTATCCTTGAAGCAATAAATTTTGAAATGTCGCGCAACGGACAGGTGTTTATCATAAATCATCGCATCGAAGGATTATATGAACTTGAAGAAATGGTAAAACGCCTCGTTCCCGATGCACGTACTATTGTGGGACATGGACAAATGCCACCCGAAAAACTCGAAAAAGCAATTATCGATTTTGCTAATCATGACTATGACGTGTTGCTCGCTACTACCATCATTGAGTCGGGAATCGATATGCCAAATGTCAATACGATAATCATCAACAATGCTCAAAACTTTGGGCTGAGCGAATTACACCAATTGCGCGGTCGCGTGGGACGTAGCTCACGCAAAGCATTTTGTTATCTGCTTGTTCCGCCACACATCCCATTGTCGCCGGTATCACGTCGCCGTCTGCAAGCAATCGAAAGTTTCTCGGAATTGGGTAGTGGTATTCACATTGCAATGCAAGACCTCGACATCAGAGGAGCCGGCAATCTGCTCGGAGCCGAACAATCGGGATTTATCGCCGATCTTGGCTATGAAACCTATCAAAAAATATTGAAAGAGGCTGTCGTTGAATTGCGCACAGAAGAATTCTCCGATACGCTCACAGCCGATAACTCCGACGAAAAAGAATATGTTGCCGATTGCATTATCGAGAGCGACATGGAGCTACTACTGCCTGCCGACTATGTACCGCAAGAAAGTGAACGCATCAGCCTGTATCAAGAGCTCGACAGTATCGAGCGCGAAATGGATTTACAGGCCTTTAAATCTCGATTGGAAGACCGTTTTGGAAAAATTCCGGCAGTAACAGCCGAATTGCTTCGCATCCCTCGTCTTCGCCGATTGGCACGCCAACTTGGTATCGAAAAAGTTTCTCTCAAACAAGAAACAATGTACATCTATTTTGTTGATAACAGCAATATTGCTTACTATCAATCACCAATGTTTGGCAAAATCCTGCATTACCTGCAACAAAACACTCGACGCTGTCGCATAAGAGAGAAAAACGACCGACGCAGCATTGCCGTAACATCGGTCTCATCAGTCGAAGAAGCCGTTCACATTCTCTCTACAATCCACTCCCTCGACACCATATAGAAACTCAGCCAAATCAATGGGATTTTAGCCGATTTGGCTGAGTTTAAAGTTTTATTTAGCCAAATCGATGATATTTTTACCGATTTGGCTGGAGAAACATTTGATATTCTTTCAAAAAACGCTATATTTGTATCAACAAAAGTTCTTTATTATGAGTAAATTAATAGGAAGACAAAATGAAATTGCACAAATCAAACAGATAATAGCATCAAAAAAAAGAGAATTTGTCGCAATTTATGGACGTAGGCGAGTCGGAAAAACATTCCTTATCAGATCTCTACTCTCAAATTCTTTTAATTTTGAGATGACAGGAACAATTGATGGTTCAAAAGAGATTCAAATGTTTAATTTCTCACAAGCTCTAATAAAATATGGAATTGCTGATGCAAATATAAAAACATGGCAAGAGGCGTTTTTATTATTATCTAAACTCTTACATAATAACAAAAAATCAAAACCAACAATTATTTTTATTGATGAACTTCCCTGTTTAGATACTCCTCGTTCAGAATTTATAAAAGCATTAGACCATTTTTGGAATGGCTTAACAGCTGATATTCATAATTTAAAACTGATTGTTTGTGGTTCTGCTACATCATGGATGGTTGATAATCTGATTGATAATCATGGTGGTCTTCACAATAGGATTACACACGAAATTCACCTTGAACCATTTACGTTAAAAGAAACAGAAGAATTTTTAAATTCCTCATCGTTTAAATGGAACCGCCTACAAATTGCTCAAATGTACATGATGCTAGGAGGAATTCCATATTATTTAAATTTGTTAAACAAAAACGAAAGTACTGCACAAAATATAGATAGATTATTTTTTCATCACAATGGAGAACTTAGAAACGAATATAACCGACTATACCGATCTCTATTTAAAAATCCCGAACAATACATACGGATTGTAGAACTACTTGCCAAAAACAAACAAGGACTAACTCGTGATGAAATAAAAAATCATTTAGGATTAGCGACAGGAGGTACACTTTCTTCAATTTTAAAAAATCTTGTAAACTGCGATTTCGTTCGAAAATATTTTGTCAAAGACAAAAAAATTAAAAGCAAAGATGGCATATATCAACTTATTGACTTTTTTTCGCTATTTCATTTAACTTTCAACAAGAATAATAAAAATGATGATAATTATTGGAGTCATACTTTAAACACTCCAACACAAAACAATTGGTTCGGACTTGCGTTCGAGCGATTAGCAATGGCTCATATTCCCCAAATAAAGAAAGCGCTACGTATAGATGGAATACTTACTGAATTTTATTCATGGCGAAGCAAAGATAAGGAAACGAAAACACAAATAGACCTCATTATAGATCGTGCAGACCAAATGATTAATCTCTGTGAAATAAAATATTCTACTGGGGTCTACACAATAACAAAAAACGAGGAAACTAAATTACGAAATCGTATTTCTGATTTTACAACTGAGACAAGATCAAAAGTTGGAATATTATTGACATTAATAACGCCCTTTGGGCTAAAAGAAAATATTTATTCCTCTGGCATATCTGCTCAAGTTACTTTAGACGATTTATTTACATAAAAAAATGGAGCTAAAATTTTGGCTCCATTTTATGTCTTTCTTGTAGATATTTTTAGCTAATCTCTTATCCCTAAGCAAATTAATCCGCAGAAAAAAGCAGCCTGGTATCACTACCCAACTGCTTCAAATCAAAGTTTTTGTATATATAAAAATGCTAATATGAAATTTGTGAAATTAAAATTTATAGAATAATTCTATCAAAAACTAATGCTTAATTCCTTTATAACTTAACTGCATACAAGCAACATTACCATATTCATTACTCCTAATGATATTTTTTACTTGGAAAACTCCATCGGCGATGTTGTCATGCCCCACAAGTATTATATCATTAATTTGAATATTTTCTATTTGATCCTCTCTGACTGAACTCTGATATACAGAATTTATACTTGTTGCGGTTGCTGACACGTAGTTAAACGTATTATTTCTTATAAACTTGGTTTTGGTTTTACTTTTCCATGTAATTTTATTAAAATCCTCATCTGCAACGACATAAACATCTGCCGATAAAGAATCGGGAGACGTTGCCAATACAAAAGTTTGAGAAACATCTTCAAACGAAAGCGCATCAGGCATACCTATATGCGGATTATATAAAACTATTCCGGTTTTTTCACCAACTGAAACAAATCGATTTTTTATCAACAATGGAAATAAAATCTCTGCTTCATTTCCGTTATTATCAAATGCTTTGAATTTCAATTCTACATTCAGGCTGTCTGTCTCCACTTCCAGTGCAGTATATTCAAATATATATTTAATCTTATTTGTGCTACAAATCGAATCCAAGTATTCTACTGTACCATTTTCTCTATCGAAAGAAGAAATTGTAAATCGGCTTATATATTTGTGTGGAGTAGAAATATCTAACTTATATTGAGCTTTATGCCCTGATTCAAGAACAACAATCGAATCGGAAGGGGGAGTTACAAAAATTGCCACATCTGATAATTCCGGTAAATCCTCAGTACACATCACAAACATCGTGCTTGTAATAATCGCAAATAGAAATAGTTTTATTGCTTTCATTATATAAATAACAAGGACTCCCCCCGACAAAGCAAGAGAAGTCCTTGGTGTTTAATTAGTTTTTAAATTTATAGGCTTTTACTTTAGCCGATTTCTTGCACACTTTTCCTAAGAACATTTTATCCTCGGCAGATGTTTCTAAAACAACTTGATAATAAGTTGCACCGGGGAATTGTTCTACAAGTTTATATGCAGCAAGATCCAATTTATCATCTCTGAATAGAGCATTCCCATTAGGAATATATAATTTCTTTTGGTGTGCTGAATTATACAATTCACCATTTACCTTTTCAATATTTGAAAAAGCGCCCCACAAGTAAGTACTATATTCCACAGAGATATCTGCTTCACCCAAGCAAACCAAGTCATTCATATTCACTTCAAGACGTACAGAATCGAAAGAATATGATTTGCTTTTGTTTACTGAGCCGCAAGATGTCGCAATCAAAGCAATTGCGCATATTGCAAACAATTTAAATATCTTCATAAATATTACATTTTAAAGAAATAAGTAATAGTAAAGCGAGCTTGATTGCCAAGGGTCCATTTTTTGTGGTCATAATCTGTAACACCTTCAATAGTCATGCCATTGCTTGTGATAGTACCGTCGCTTACAGTATTATACATTGTGCTGATACCCTATTCCAAACCAACAGCAAGAGGAAGGTTACAAACGTATGCTTGAAGACCAATA
>CAZCEB010000069.1:0-8351 GCA_964497305.1 uncultured Muribaculaceae bacterium
GGTTTACAACATTAACGGTCAACTCGTTTATTCCGGCAATGACACAACTATCTCTGTTGCAGACAAAGGTTTGTACGTCGTTAAAGTAGCTGACAAGACATTTAAAGTGATATTGTAGGCATAACATAATTAACGTTATCCTATAACTAAAGAGATGTGTCAAAATTGACGCATCTCCTTTTTATACCCTTCAGTCGTTTCACTACAGCTCCCCTAAAATAGTGGAGCAACTTGTTGGTGCTGATAATCAACAGTTTATACACTTTCTGATAGCTCTCCTCCTGGGGTAGGAGGAGTACGGCGAAGCCGGGAGGTGGTACGAAAAGAGAAACCGGGAGAGGGAATCAATCCTAATTTTGCTACTGCTTGTTTCGGTTATTGGTGTTTATTGGAAATGAGGTAGTTTTTAACCTCTTGGAAAAGGTCGGTAGCAAAGACAAAGTCGTTTAGGGCTTGGTTGTCGCTTGTGTAGATTTGTGATTTATCTCCCACCCATTCTTTATGCCCTTTGTTGAGGAAGATAATGTTCTCCCCTATTCCCAATACCGAATTCATGTCGTGGGTGTTTATAATAGTTGTCATTTGATATTCATGGGTAATATCACTCAACAATTCATCAATGAGGATTGACGTTTTGGGGTCAAGCCCTGAGTTAGGCTCATCGCAAAATAGGTATTTGGGGTTTAGTGCTATGGCGCGAGCAATAGCAACACGTTTCTGCATCCCCCCGGATAGTTCTGACGGGTATTTTTTGTCGGCACCTTTGAGGTTGACACGTTCAAGACAAAACAATGCACGGTCTCTCATCTCGGCTTGAGTCATGTCGGTAAACATTACCAATGGGAACATGACATTGCCTAAAACTGTTTCATAGTCAAATAGCGCCGAGCCTTGAAATAACATTCCTATTTCTTTGCGGAGCTCTTTTGTTTGATATGGATTCATTTTCATTAGGTCTCTCCCATTATATAGGATTTCACCCTCTTCAGGTTTTACAAGCCCTACGATTGATTTCATCAGTACAGTTTTCCCCGAGCCACTTTGACCGATAATCAAGTTGGTTTTTCCTGCATGGAATTGAGCATCAACGTTATATAATATAGTCTTTTCGTCAAAAGATTTTGTGATATTTTTAACTTCAATCATTGTAGCAAAAGTTTAGTGAGTACAACGTCTAATAAAAGAATGAGAATACTGCTTGATACTACAGCATTTGTACTTGCTTTACCTACTTGTAATGCTCCTCCTTTTACATAATAGCCGAAGAATGCAGCTACTGATGTGATAATGAATGAGAATACAAGTGATTTAATTAGTGCATACCACACATACCATTCAACAAATAATGTTTGTATGCCATATATATAGGTAGATGCGGGGAATAAATCGGTGAATATAGCAACAAGATATCCACCAAAAAGAGAAGTTATCATACAAAATACTACAAGCACAGGCATGAAAATCAGGAATGCCACAATTTTGGGCAGTACAAGGAAATTACATGAATTAACTCCCATGATTTCAAGAGCATCAATCTGCTCGGTTACGCGCATTGTTCCAATCTCTGACGCAATGTTAGAGCCTACTTTCCCGGCTAATATTAATCCTAATATTGATGATGAAAATTCAAGTAGCACGATTTCACGAGTGGCAAGCCCTACAGAATAGGATGGAATTAATGGAGACATAATGTTTAATTGCATTTGAATTGCAATAACGGCTCCAATAAAAACAGCAATTATTAGGACCAATGGAATGGAGTCAACTCCTAATTTAGAGATTTCAAGAGTTGTGCGTTTAAAAAAAACTCTCCATCGGTCTTGAATTGTAAATACACGTTTTATAAATAGGCAGTATTTGCCAAATGTTTCTAAAGATGATGTGATTGTCATAATCAATGTTTATTTGCGATGACAAAGTTAGTCATTTTATTCCCAATTTTATTATTGATTTTGTCTCATGTTTAGCCAATAATGCCAATATACAGGTAATTTTAGCTTAATTATAAAGGCAAACTCTGATTTTTTTGTTAAGTTTGTAAAATATTTAATCTCACGAGTTGAAATTAGAAATGGAAGAATCAGATAAAATACAATTAGAAAATATAGAATCCTCTTCAAAAGAGGAAAAGATGGTACTTCGCACTGATAATTTGGTGAAGAAATATCGTCAACGCACGGTGGTAAACCATGTGTCAATAGATGTAACTCAAGGTGAGATTGTGGGACTACTTGGTCCCAATGGTGCGGGTAAGACAACAACGTTTTACATGACAGTGGGGCTTATAACCCCCAACGAAGGTCAAATATTTCTTAATGACATGAATATTACAAAATATCCAATGTATAAACGTGCGCAAAACGGCATTGGATATTTGGCTCAAGAGCCATCTGTGTTTCGCAAGTTGAGTGTGGAAGATAATATTCGCTCTGTACTTGAAATGACCAATACGACAAAAGAGTTTCAGCAAGAAAAGTTGGAAAGTCTAATTGATGAGTTTAATTTACACAAGGTGCGTAAAAATCTTGGAGACCAATTGTCGGGTGGTGAACGCCGTCGTACAGAAATCGCCCGTTGCTTGGCTATAAATCCCAAGTTTATAATGCTTGATGAGCCTTTTGCCGGCGTTGACCCTATTGCAGTAGAGGATATTCAATCGGTTGTCTATAAGCTAAAAGAGAAGAATATAGGGATTCTCATTACAGACCATAATGCTCCTGAAACATTGAGTATTACCGACAGAGCTTACTTGTTGTTTGAAGGCAAAATATTATTCCAAGGGACATCAGAAGAACTTGCAGAAAATCCTGTTGTTAAAGAGAAATATCTTGGGCGTGGTTTTGTTTTCCACCGCAAGAAGTTTGATTAAAAGATTTCTTTAAATAAATTATTAATATGATGGTCGCAATAACACTTGTTATTGCGATTGTTGTATCTAATGGAGTCATTGTTGTCCCAATTTGATTAGGATCACTATCGATGCATCCTCTATTATATAACCATGTAACAAATACAGTTGTGATATTGTTAAATGCGTGTGCGACAATGGGTAACCATAATGATCCACTCCACACGACGAGGTAGCCAAAAAATGCGCCTAATAGTAAACGAGGAATGAAACCATAAAATTGCATGTGGATTGTGCTGAAAATAAATGCAGTTAGCCATATTGCAATGTGAATATTCATTGGCTTTGATAATAGTATTTTTTGTAGTGCTCCTCTGAAAAATAATTCTTCGCTTAATCCGGCAAGAACACCAACAATGAGAATTGACATCGTTAAATTTGGAATATCGGGTTGTCCTAATAAGGTTTTCACCATTGTTGCTGCATTGTTTTCGCTATTGCGCATCCACTCTTCTAATCCTTTCATGGATTCAGGAAATTGCATAGATTCATTCCATTCTATGATATAGTTCATGGCCGGAATACTAACGATTAATGTTATTAACGTTAATGCATAATGTTTTCCTTTTGCAAATTTATCAATGGATAGAAATGTTGCAGGAAGGCGATTTATAAGCATTGCTGTTGCTATTGCCGGTAAAATAAATATAACTAAATCTTGAATGACAGTGGCAATGCGTAGCGCGGGAGTTGAGTCTGCTCCGAATTTCAGTGTTATAAATCCGACAATGAAACTACCTATTATTGTGGCTAAGAGCCAAAGACATAAAAACAAACCGATTTTTTTGCCGAATGATATCTGAGATGGTTTATATTGATTCATGCTATTAAAAATTTAAATAAAATTCTTTCGTAAGATTAATGTACTCAGTGGAATATTGATTGTTTATATCGCGAATATAAAGTTCTGATTTTTTTGTTAAACTATTTTTAGTCGTTAATTCCCAAAGTATTCTGATGGGAGTAATCTTTTGGGGATTTGAAAACACTTCGGTGTATCGAGAAGTGTACATTTTGTTTAATGCTGCGAGATATGTAATATTTTCTTTATTCTCGTATGGAGAAATAAATGATAATTTTCCATTATCAGCTAATATCTTTTGAGATATGGTAATTAAAGAATTAAAATTTAATGTATCACAGTGTCGAGCTGTTGCTCGAGAAGAGTCAGGAGCTAAAATACCATTTTCAAAAAATGGTGGATTGCTTATGATATGATCTACTTCATGTAATTCATCGACAATCAATGTGATATCATTGTTAATTATTGAAATGCGTTCTTTCCATGGAGAATTAGTTATGTTCTCAATGGATTCTTTGGCTGCATCAGAGTCAATCTCTATCCCAATAATCTGAGAATTACTGCGCTGAGCAGCCATTAATGAGATTAAGCCTGTGCCTGATCCAACGTCTAAAATTAGTTTAGATGATGAAAAGTCTGCCCACGCTCCAAGTAATACCCCATCAGTGCCTACTTTCATTGCGCTAATCTCATTCTTAACATGAAATTGCTTGAACTTAAAGATTGATTCTCGTTTTCTATTCATCAACAATATTCTTGATGTTACAAAGGTAGCTATAATTAGTGAATTATGTAAACTTCAAACCTATTCGGTTGTTTTATAAAATGATTATGATTAACTTTACATTACAAAATTATCTAATGTATGAACGTTAATAGTGCAAAATTTGAAATTAGTAGTCCGGATGTAACCAGGTGTCCAAATACAGATAAAAATGAGTATGCCTTTATTGGGAGATCAAATGTCGGTAAATCATCATTAATAAACATGCTTACCGGAAGAAAAAATCTTGCCCACACATCCTCTACTCCAGGTAAAACAATGTTGATAAATCATTTTATTATAAATGATGAGTGGTATATTGTTGACCTACCGGGTTATGGTTTTGCACAAAGAGGTAAGGATAGCAGGAATAAATTGCAAAAAATGATTGAAGGATATGTGCTTGAACGTCAGCAAATGACAAATCTATTTGTATTGATAGATTCAAGGCATGAGCCACAAAAAATCGATTTGGAATTTATGGAGTGGTTAGGCGAAAACGAAGTACCTTTTAGTATAATATTCACAAAATTAGATAAAATGGGACCTGAAGCCGGACGTCGCAATGTTAATAAATATACCAAGAAACTTCTTGAGCAATGGGAAGAACTCCCTCCGATATTTATGACATCAAGTGTTGATGGTAGAGGTAGAGATGAAATCCTTGATTATATAGAGGGTATAAACAATATGTCAGTAGAATGATTTTGAGCTAAAATATGTGTAATATGGAAAATCGGTATTTTAGCGCAAATGAAATAAAAGAACTTAAAATATTGTATCGGCGTATATTGAGGTATGCTTATGATATAATAGATTTAGACGATATTGATAAAATAAAAAAGATTGTAGCAGAGGGAATTAGCAATAATCATAATAAAAGAGATCGATATGGGGTTAATCCCACATTGCACAGCCTGCAAACAGCTGTTTTGATGTGCGAAAAGATTAGTCCTGACCGAAATATTGTAATTGCAATTTTACTACATAGTCTTTGCCGAACGGAATTCATACAAATAAATGATATTACAAAAGATTATGGTGATGATGTCGCGAAGTTGATAAGCGGATTATTAAAAGTATCAACGCTATATAGTAAACAAGCTGCTGTAGAAAGTGATAATTTCAGAAAATTGCTATTAACATTTGCTGATGATATTAGGGTTATAATTATAATGATTGTTGACCGTTTGGCTCTAATGCGGAGGATTAATCATCATCCAAATGAAAAGTATGTTCATGATGTGGCTTATGAAGCAAATTATTTATATGCTCCGTTGGCTCATAGATTAGGGTTATATGCGATTAAATCTGAACTTGAGGATATGTCTCTTAAGTACACTAATAGAGAGGCGTATACTGAGATAGCGCATAAACTAAATGAAACAAAGGAGAGTCGAGATAAATATATAGCTGATTTTATCGGTCCAATTAAATCTCAATTAGAAAAAGCGGGATTTAAATTTGATATTAAAGGACGTACCAAATCAATATATTCAATCTGGAGCAAGATGCGTAAGCAGAACAATGATCTTGATGGAATATTTGATTTGTTTGCAATTAGAGTAATATTGGATTCTCCATTAGAGAAGGAAAAAAGTGATTGTTGGATGGCTTATTCTTTAATAACTGACATGTATCAGCCAAATCCATCTCGTTTGAAAGACTGGTTAAGTATACCTAAAAGTAATGGATATGAATCGTTGCATATAACAGTATATGGACCTGAAAATAAATGGATAGAAGTCCAAATCAGGACAAAACGCATGGATTTAATTGCGGAAAAAGGACTTGCTGCTCATTGGAAATATAAAGGAATTAAAAGCGAATCTAATCTTGATACATGGATGAATAACGTTCGCGATATTCTTGAAGCAGCAGAAACAGGTCCAATGGAATTGATGAAAAACATGAAAATGGATATTTACAATAAAGAAGTTTTTGTGTTTACACCCAAAGGTGATTTATATAAATTACCATTAGGGGCATCAGTTTTGGATTTTGCATTTAATATTCATTCTAAGTTGGGGTGCTCATGTACCGGAGGAAAGGTTAATGGTAAAAATCAAAAGTTAAATTATCGGTTAAAAAGTGGCGATACTGTTGAGATACTCACCTCTTCCAATCAATCACCCAAGTTAGATTGGTTAAACTTTGTGGTAACATCAAAAGCTCGCAACAAAATACGTCAAACTATTCATGAACGGGATAATAAATCGGCCGATTTGGGCAAGGAGTTGTTACATCGACGATTTAAAAATAGAAAAATTGAAATAGAAGAAGCTTTATTGATGAAACTCATAAGAAAAATGGGTTTTAAGACGGTTACTGATTTCTATAACGATATTGCTCAAGAAAAATTAGAGGTAAACAGTGTTATAGAAGAGTATATTCAATTAGAAAATAAAATAAATACAGAAAATATAGAAGTCCGTTCGGCAGAAGGTTTCTCTTTTCAATCGTCTAATGAGGATGATGCATCAAGTAATAGTGATGTATTGATTATCGGCAATAATATTAAAGGGATTAATTATAAATTGGCGAAATGTTGTAATCCTATATACGGTGATGACGTTTTTGGATTTGTTTCTTCTGAGGGTGTCATAAAAATTCATAGAAAGGATTGTCCAAATGCACAAAATATAAAGGAAAAATATCCATATCGTCTTATTGCTACTAAATGGTCAGGGAAATTAGGTAATCAATTTGGCGCAACATTGAGAGTCGTCGGTCATGATGACATAGGAATTGTAACGAATATAACATCAATAATAACGAAGGAGAAGGATGTTACGTTGAGAAATATTGCTATAGATTCAAATGATGGGCTATTTCAAGGGTATCTTGTTGTTGGAGTAGTTGATACACATGTGTTGAATAATTTAATAAAGAAAATAAAAACAGTAAAAGGAGTAAAAGATGTACAACGTAGTAACTAAAATCTTATTAATAGTAGCTATATTTTTTATTGCATCGTGTGCAGATAGCGATAAGAAGAATGCTGAAAATTTATTAATTGAATCAGAAGCTGCAATAATATCAAATAATTATTCATTGGCGATAGTGTTATTAGATTCGATAGAAACAACCTATCCGGCACAAGTTGATGTACGACGCAAAGCAATGCACATTAGACCTAAAGCAATAGAAGGTGCGACAATGCAGAATATTGAAAAAAATGATAGTATCATTGCTATCTTGCAGGCTGTATATAATAGCATGTCGTCAAATTTTGAAACAATTAATGATAAAAGGTTGGTTGAGCCATATATTGTTGCAAAAAAAGCAAATAAATCATTGTTTGAGACGACAGGAATTCAGGCTCGTATAACAACTGAAGGCGAATTCTATGTAATATCGTCTCTCGTAGGGAATCCGATAAAACATACATCAGTATCTCTTTTGTGTGGCGGAAATGAAGTTACAACTGCAACAGCAGCTTATGATGGAGACAGAAATTATCGAAGTGGAAATACAGAAATGATAACATTTATTAGTCCGGAATGTGATACTCTTGGCATTTTTGCAAGAGCTAATGCCGATAAATCAATAACTTTGCGATTTAATGGTAATAAATCTAAAAGCATGAAAATGAGTAGGGATGACATAAACTCGTTTGCCATTACGCATGAGTATGCATCAATAATTTCGGATTTAAAATCAGCTTTCCGTCGCAAAGAATTTCTTGAACAACAACTTTTATTGGCAAGGGATCAAATTGCTCGTACATTAGATGAATCTACAATTGATGAGAAAGAGGAGTAATGCCATTTATCCATCGGAATATACAACAATAAACGGCATTTCTAACGTCTTCTCGGGATAATATTAAGTCATGCAAGCCATCAACCACGATGGCTTCTGTTATGTTATACCCT
>CAZCEB010000070.1:0-8332 GCA_964497305.1 uncultured Muribaculaceae bacterium
GAATGATTTGATCATACCGATTACAGTACCAAGAAGACCGATAAGAGTACCAAGAGTTGTCATTGTTGCAACGATAGGAAGGTTTTGTTGCAATGATGGCATTTCAAGAGCTGTAGCTTCTTCAAGTTCTTTTTGGATAGTAGTAATTTTTTGTTCTTTAGAAAGAACTGTATTTTCATCCATTTCTTTGTAACGGTTAAGAGCAGCAGCTACTACAGCAGCAACACTACCTTTTTGTTTCTTACAAAGTTCTTGAGCTTTAGCGATGTCGTTTTTAGCAAGACATTCTTTCACGTTAGCAACAAATTTAGAAATGTTACCACTACCTTTAGCGCTTGAAATAGCGATCCAACGTTCAACTGAAAGAACGATTACAGTAAGGAACAATGTTTGAAGAACAGGCACGATTACACCACCCATGTAGATAGTACCCCAAATGTTTTGTGGGTGACCTGCTTCATCAAAGTTAGATGCATCTCCCAAGAAGAACATGTAGAAACATACTGCTACTACAAAACATGCAACGATTACCAAGAAAGCATTCTTGATACCACGTACGTTACTTAAACCTTTTTGAGCCTTTGCAGGCTTAGCTTGCTTTTGAGCTTCCATAATTAAATAAAATACTTAAATGATTAATGTTATTAAAATAGTTAGTTAATAATTCTCTCTTACGTGCAAAACGTCACGGAATGAAAGTATTATATTCAAACCGCGAACATTTAAATTAACATTATTCAATTTCGATCACTGAACTATCGGTATTGATTTATTGTTATACACATTGCGCATCTATACATAGAAACGCTTTTGCAAATGTATTATTATATTTTCAACTATCAAAATTTTGGAATGTAAAAATTCCGCTCTTTCGACATAAATAACATTAAGATAATCGACATATCAGCATCGATAACATTTTTTATACTTGTAGAACAGCCAATTTTAATTCTAAAAAATTTTCCACATTAAAATTATATGTACCTTTGCTTAACTAAATTGATATACCATGAGTTTAAAGATTACTCTAAAAAGAGGTCTTGACATTAATATAATGGGAGAAATAGCCTCTCCACATATAAATAAAATTCAAGCAACCTCTTGTGCAATAATACCTGATGATTATCACGGATTCGTTCCCAAGCTCGAAGTCAAAGAAGGAGATGTCGTCTTTGCCGGAAGTCCAATTCTTCACGACAAAAATAACGAATCTATAAAGATTGTTTCTCCTATAGGTGGTCGTATTTCTGCGATTATCAGAGGTGAACGTCGCAAAATCGAAAAAATCATTATTTCACCATCGGCAGACTGCAATAACACAATAAGACACGACATCTCTCACATTGATACAAGTGAGGATATCAAAAAATTATTACTTTCATCCGGGTTGTGGGTTATGATGCGTCAACGTCCTTTTGATATTGTTCCATCCCCTAATAAAATTCCACGAGATATTTTTATTACCGGATTTGATTCTGCCCCTTTGGCCCTGGATTTTGACATATTATTAAAAGACAAAAGCGTTGAAATTTCTATCGGACTAAACGCTATTGCAAAGCTAACAACCGGGAAAGTTTATGTAGGATTACATGCTGACAAAAACTTATGTGATGCCCCCAATGTAGAAACTGCCATAATAAAGGGACCTCATCCTGCCGGCAATCCCGGAATCCAAGCAGCAAATATATCTCCTGTTAACAAAGGAGAAACAATATGGACTACTGACATTATCACAATCGCCCGCATAGGAGAATTACTCCTCACCGGCATTGTACCAATGGACACCACAATTGCCCTTACAGGCTCAGAAATAATAAAACCCCACTATGTAACAACTACTATTGGTACTGATATTTCAACGATATTGAAAAATCAGATTACGACACCCGATAAACACATTCGCATTATTTCCGGCAATGTATTAACAGGACATAAAACGAATATTGATGGATTTTTACGTTATCCTTATCGCCAAATAACTGTAATTCCGGAAGGTGATAATATTGATGAATTCATGGGATGGGCAACATTAAGTCCTGATAAAATGAGTGTTAATCGTTCTTTTATTGGTCATTTCCTTCGCAAAAAAAGATTTTGCCCTGATGCTCGCATTTTAGGTAGTCGCCGGGCAATGATAATGTCAGGAGAATATGACAAAGTCTTACCAATGGATATAATGGTCGAATATCTCCTTAAAGCAATAATATCTCGCAATATCGATGACATGGAAAAACTCGGAATATATGAGATTGCGCCGGAGGATTTTGCATTATGCGAATATGTAGATACATCTAAATTAGAAATTCAAAAAATAATAAGAGACGGTCTCGATTTTATTATGAAAGAGACTGAATAAATTCATCAAAAAGAATATCGTGAAAGCATTAAGAAAATATTTAAATCATATCAAGCCAAATTTCGAGCAAGGGGGCAAATTACATGCATTCCGCTCTGTTTTTGATGGTTTTGAGACATTCTTATTTACCCCAAACACCACATCAACATCAGGAGTCCACATCCATGACAGCATTGACTCTAAACGCACAATGATAATTGTTGTGCTATCTCTTTTGCCTTGCTTCTTTTTCGGAATGTATAATACCGGATATCAACATTGGCTTGCTGCAGGAGAAACGACATATCCATTTTGGGAATTAATGCTATATGGATTCTTAGCAATACTTCCTGGTGTTGTTGTTTCCTATGGTGTTGGTCTTGGAATCGAATTTATCGTTGCTCAGTGGCGTAAAGAAGAAATACAAGAAGGGTTTTTGGTATCAGGATTATTAATTCCAATGATATGCCCCATAGAGACACCTGTGTGGATGATAGCCATAGCAACTGCATTTTCTGTAATTTTTGCCAAAGAAGTGTTTGGAGGCACAGGATTCAACATTTTTAATCCAGCTCTAATCACACGCGCATTCTTATTTTTTGCCTATCCCGCACAAATGAGTGGAGACAAAGTTTTTATATCCACCCAACCTATATGTGGAATAGGACACACGCTTGCCGATGGATTTACAGGAGCAACACCTCTTGCTCAAGTTGCAACACATGTTGGCAATAATCTTCAAATTACTGATATCACAGGAAAAACAATTGATACATGGCAATCATTTATTGGACTTATTCCAGGCTCTTTTGGAGAAACATCTACATTATGTATTTTCATTGGAGCAGCAATATTGCTATTTACAGGTATCGCAAGTTGGAGAGTTATGTTATCGGTTTTTGCAGGAGGGATAACAATGGCATGGATTGCCAACATCTTCCAAACACCAACCTATGCCGCATCAATGTTAACCCCTATTGATCAAATTATGCTTGGTGGGTTTGCATTTGCCGCTGTCTTTATGGCTACCGATCCGGTAACCGGAGCTCGCACTAATATAGGGAAATATATATATGGTTTCCTTATTGGCGTTATGGCCATATTAATTCGCACATACAACACCGGATATCCCGAAGGTGCTATGCTTGCAATTTTGCTAATGAATGCATTTGCTCCATTTATTGATTATTGCGTTGTTCAATCCAATATACATCGTCGTCAACGCCGCATTAAAGTTTAAAGCCATGAACAAACAAAGTAATACATACACAGTTGTTTACATCATCATAATGGTGGTAGTGGTGGGTGCAGCACTTGCATTTACTGCAATGAGTTTAAAACCTCAACAGCAAGCCAATTCCGATTCCGATAAGATGAAACAGATTCTCGCATCAGTAAACATCATCCCTTCTGATAATGACATAAAAGCAGATTTTGACAAATACATCATCGACAAATATATCATTAACTCCAACGGAGAAAAGATAGAAGGTGATGCATTTGCCGTAAATACAGCTCAAGAGAGCAAAAACGACATTAATCGTCAACTACCTGTATATGTGTGTCGATTATCTGATAAAGAAATCAAATACATTCTTCCTGTGTATGGAGCAGGGTTATGGGGTCCTTTATGGGGTTATGTTTCTGTAAATTCCGACGGAAAAACCATTTATGGAGCATATTTTGCCCATCAAGGAGAAACTCCGGGGCTGGGTGCTGAAATAGAAACGCCCGCTTTTAGCGACCAGTTTAAAGACAAACGACTATTTATCAACAACCAATTCAAACCTATCGCTGTTGTTAAATCGGGACAGAAGCCTTTAAATGGAGAAGACTATGTAGATGGCATTTCAGGAGGGACAATAACAAGCAAAGGAGTCAGCGACATGCTTGCCAATTGTTTAAGTCCATATAAAACATTTCTTGAAAACCTTAATAACGAATAATCATGGCTCAAAAAAATAAATCACTCAGTGTATTATTTAACCCGTTATCTAAGGATAATCCTGTAATAGTACAAATTTTAGGAATATGTTCAGCTCTTGCCGTAACTGCAAAACTTGAACCCGCAATTGTGATGGGCATATCGGTTATTGCTGTTGTTGCATTTGCTAATGTTATTATATCTCTAATACGAAACACCATTCCGACAAGTATACGCATTATTGTTCAACTCGTTGTTGTTGCCGGATTAGTTGTTATTGTCGATCAACTACTAAAAGCTTATGCTTATGATGTCAGCAAACAATTATCCGTATTTATCGGACTAATTATTACCAATTGTATATTAATGGGGCGTTTAGAGGCATTTGCAATGAGTAACAAGCCATGGCCTTCATTTCTTGATGGTGTTGGTAATGGTGCCGGATATGCAATCATATTGATTATTGTTGCATTTTTTAGAGAATTACTTGGTAGTGGTACACTGCTCGGCTATCAAGTCATCCCCGATAGTTTATATAATGCCGGATATGTCAATAACGGATTAATGATATTACCACCTATGGCATTGATAACTGTTGCATGTATTATTTGGGTACATCGCAGCCGAAACAAAGACCTACAAGACAATTAATCAACCTTTCAAACAATTTGAACGATGGAAGATTTTAACCTGTTTATACGATCGATTTTTGTCGACAATATGATATTTGCCTATTTCTTAGGCATGTGTTCATTTCTCGCAGTTTCCAAAAATGTTAAAACGGCATTGGG
This sequence comes from uncultured Muribaculaceae bacterium, assembly GCA_964497305.1. Taxonomy (GTDB): domain Bacteria; phylum Bacteroidota; class Bacteroidia; order Bacteroidales; family Muribaculaceae; genus RGIG4079. The sequence goes on from CAZCEB010000070.1 coordinate 5,051, forward strand.
ACTTGGCGTTGCCGTTACATTTATGCTTGTAATTACACTCCCAATCAATTATTTGCTCGAAACGCACATTCTCAAAGCCGGAGCCTTAGCTTGGCTCGGAGAAGAATATTCCAATATAGATTTAAGTTTTTTATCCTTAATAATGTTTATAGCAGTTATTGCCTCAATGACACAACTTGTAGAAATGGCTGTAGAAAAATACAGTCCATCACTTTATTCTTCTCTCGGAATATTTCTACCTTTGATAGCTGTTAATTGTGCTATTCTTGGTGGCTCTCTATTCATGCAACAACGAGATTTCGATAGTGCATGGACTGCAACATGTGCCGGAGCCGGATGGGGTATTAGTTGGCTACTTGCTATTATTGCCATTGCTGCAATACGCGAACGACTCGCCTCCTACTCTAATATCCCGAAACCTTTACGAGGTATAGGCATAACATTTATTATTACAGGATTAATGGGTATTGCATTCATGAGTTTCTTAGGCATAAAAATTTAAATAACCATGACAACTTCATATATATTACTAAAAGATATGACATGGATCACTCTGTCGACAGGTGTCATCATATTTCTTATTATCACACTCGCTCTTGTTGCAATATTACTCATTGCAAAAAAATATCTTGTCCATAGTGGCAAAGTTGAAATCACAATTAACAACGACACAAAAATAGAAACAGACTCAGGAAAATCGCTACTTACCACTATGTCTGAAAACGGAGTGCATTTATCCTCAGCATGCGGCGGGAAAGGCAGTTGCGGGCAATGCAAGGTGCAGGTCTTCAATGGAGGCGGAGATATATTACCTACCGAACAAGTTCATTTTTCTCGCAAAGAGCAAAAAGAGCATTGGCGTCTTGGATGTCAAGTCAAGGTTAAAGATAATATGAATATTGGCATTGATCCATCGGTGCTTGACGTTAAAGAGTGGGAATGTGAAGTCATATCAAATAAAAATGTTGCAACATTCATAAAAGAATTTATTGTTGCATTACCTCCGGGAGAACACATGAATTTCATTCCAGGCTCATACGCACAAATTAAAATCCCCACATTTGAGATAGATTACGACAAGGATATAGATAAAAACCTAATAGGTGATGAATATTTACCGGCATGGAAAAACTTTGGTTTATTTTCTTTAAAATGTAAAAATACAGAGCCAACTATACGAGCCTATTCTATGGCAAATTATCCGGCCGAGGGAGATCGAATAATGCTTACCGTTCGCATTGCCACTCCTCCATTCAAACCGAAACCCGCGATCGGATTCATGGATGTGATGCCCGGAATCGCATCATCATATATATTTACATTAAAACCCGGATACAAAGTAATGATGAGTGGTCCATATGGCGATTTCCATCCCATATTTGACTCAAAAGCCGAGATGATGTGGATTGGTGGTGGAGCAGGGATGGCTCCTTTAAGAGCTCAAATCATGCACATGACAAAAACGCTTCATTGCACCGACCGAGAAATGCATTATTTTTATGGAGCACGTGCGCTCAATGAGGTATTTTATCTCGAAGATTTCTTAGAAATAGAAAAAGAGTTCCCAAATTTCCATTTCCATCTTGCCCTTGATCGTCCGGATCCTGCAGCTGATGCAGCAGGAGTTAAATATACACCCGGATTTGTTCATCAAGTAATATATGAAACATATCTTAAAGATCATGACGCTCCCGAAGACATTGAATACTATATGTGTGGTCCCGGTCCAATGAGCATAGCCGTAGAGAAGATGCTCGACAGTCTCGGTGTTGATTCGTCATCAATCCACTATGACAACTTTGGAGCATAATACGATTTAACTATTATTCTATATTTATCGCAAATAATGCCACAAAAATTAACATTTTCATTCAAATATTTGCTCAATACATTTTTTTGACATAAATTTGCAGAAAATTAATGCTAATAAAAATAAATAGGATAACCCGAAAACCTATAATAGAGTAGGGAAAATTAATTCAAAGTTTTTGTATTATGAAAAAAGTATTTTTAGCTGCTGTATTGGCAGTATCTTCACTTGCTGCAAGCGCTCAAATTTGGGTAGGTGGTTCACTTGGTCTTGGCATCAATGATCCTGAAGCAGAAGGTGCAAAATCTACAACTGCAATCACTATCGCTCCTGAAGTAGGTTACACTCTTAATGAAAAATGGGATGTAGCTGTTGCTCTTAACGGAACTTTCGTTTCTTGTGATGGTGAATCTGTTAACAATTTCTCTGTTGAGCCATACGCTCGCTACACTTTTGCTCAAATGGACAAAGTTTCTTTCTTCGTTGAAGGTGGTCTTGGTTTCGGTTCAGTTGAATATGCTGATGGAGAATGGTTTGAAAAATCAGTAACAACTATGTATGTAGGTTTCCGTCCAGGTATGAAAGTTGCATTCAACGATAACCTTGGCGTAGTTGCAAAACTTGGTTTCTTGGGTTACGAATCAGTTGAAGATTCTCACGCTAACTATGGTTTCAACGTAGGTGGTAACGACTTGTCATTCGGTTTGTATTGGGCATTCTAATACAAGGAATAAAGACTTAATAAAAATAAAAGTTGCAGTCATTGGCTGCAACTTTTATTTTTATTAGCTATAATCATTACTTTAGTTTTGTATCTTTGCACCATAATTTAATAAATGGATTTATCATGGGATTAGGGAAATGGATAGGTGGTATAGTAGGATTTATGGCAGGAGGTCCGCTCGGAGCTTTAGCAGGATACGCAATAGGCTCGTTATTTGACAAAGGAGCCGAATCTTCTAACGAAGCCCAATATACCAATGAAACCTATGGGCAACGCAATAGTTTTCTATTTTCTATGCTTGTATTGGCTTCATATATTATAAAAGCTGATGGCAAAGTAATGCATAGTGAAATGGAATTTGTACGCCGTTTCCTTCGTACAAATTTTGGAGAAGAAGCTGCCATAGAAGGAAACCGAATACTACTAAATCTATTTGAACAACGAAAACAAATGGATGCACAAGATCCTTCTTCGTTTAAAAACACCATTTATAACTGTGGTCGTCAAATCAAAATAAACCTAAGCCACGAAGAACGATTACAATTGCTCAATTTCCTCACAATGATAGCCAAAAGCGATGGTCATGTGTGCCAAGCTGAAATTGAAGCATTAAAAGAGACAGCTATTGCAATGGGATTATCTGCTTCTGAGATTGAATCAATGTTAAATCTCGGAGGAAATTCATTAGAAGAAGCATATAAAGTTCTTGAAATAGCACAAACTGCTACTGACGATGAAGTAAAAGTAG
>CAZCEB010000071.1:0-8267 GCA_964497305.1 uncultured Muribaculaceae bacterium
GTAAATGGTAAAATAGTATAAATCTAACTCCAGGTATATATATACTAAATGGGGAGAAGATTTTGATAAAATAATTAAAATTTTTGATACTAAAAGAGGGTAACCAATTACAATTGATTATCCTCTTTTAGTGTATCAGTAAAAATAAGTTTTATTTTACTTCCCAGGTTTCGCCGGCGAGAATCATGTCGCGGAGCGAACTGAAATTTTTCTTTGCTTTAACCTCGGCAACTTGTTTTTCGATTTCTTCGTCGTAGGTCAATCCTTCAACATCGCGTATAACACCCACAGCCAATGGCAATTCGTGTCCGTCCATCATAGCGAGTTGTTGGTGCAAGAAATTAGATTTGCAATGAGCATCATGAACAAGCACGTCATCCATTGTGTATCCGTCTTTGCCTATCTCAACAGCCTTTAACAAGAAACCATCTTGAACAAGCCCCATGTTGCCATCTTTGCCAAAAATCATTTTTTCGCCATGACGAAGGTGGATAGTGCGGTCGGCACGGTATTCCTTGTCGGTAATACTATTGTGAATTCCATTATTGAAAATAACGCAGTTTTGCAGAATTTCGACAACAGAAGCTCCTTTGTGTTGAGCTGCTGCTACAAGAACTTCCTGAGTTGTGGCAAGCTCTACATCGATACTGCGAGCAAAGAAATTGCCACGAGCACCAAACACAAGTTCGGCAGGGATAAATGGGTCTTCAGTAGTTCCGTAGGGCGATGATTTAGACACAAAGCCACGATCACAAGTAGGTGAGTATTGCCCTTTGGTCAATCCATAGATTTTGTTGTTTAGCAATAGCATGTTGAGGTCGATGTTACGACGCACAGCATGAATGAAGTGGTTCCCGCCGATAGCGAGACCATCACCGTCGCCAGAGATTTGCCAAACAGTCATTTCGGGATTAGCAACCTTAAACCCTGTTGCAATGGCTGCCGCACGACCATGAATTGTGTGGAAACCATAGGTGTTCATGTAGTAGGGTAGGCGTGAGCTACAACCGATACCTGAGATAACGGCAGTCATGTGAGGAGCAATGCCCACTGTTGCCATCGCTTTATGGAGAGAATTTAAAATGGCGTGGTCTCCACAACCCGGGCACCAGCGCACTGATTGATCGCTTTTGTAATTGGCTGCTGTATATATGAGTTCTTCCATCTTATTTTTCCTCCATAATTTTAGTTACACCATCAATGATTTCCTTAACAAGGAATGGTTGACCTTGTACTTTGTTGATGCGAGAGATTTTTGCATCAGGGAATTTCGCTTGTAGATAGTCGGCAAATTGTCCGGTGTTAAGTTCGGCTACAATCACTCGTTTATACTTGGCGAACACTTCAGCAGTATTGGCTGGAAGTGGATTGATATAGCGGAAATGAGCAAATGCAACATTTTTGCCTGCTTTGTTCATCTCTTCAGCTGCAGTGTAAAGGTGCCCGAATGTTCCACCCCATCCCACGATTAGAGTGTCGGCATCGGCATTACAAAGCACTTCGAGTGTAGGAATGTCGTTAGCTATGCGGTCGATTTTTTCTTTGCGAGTGTAAACCATCTTTTCGTGGTTTATAGGATCAGTTGAAATAGCACTTGTGTTGTAGTCTTTTTCAAGACCGCCAAGACGATGTGCGCAGCCTTCTGTTCCCGGTATTGCCCAGTAACGCACTTTTGTCTCCTCATTGCGCATGTATGGACGCCAAGTTGCTTTTAGCTCTTCAGGGACATAATTGGGCTTTATTTCGGGATATTCATCAGCTTCAGGTATGCGCCAAGCCGATGAACCGTTTCCAATGAATGCATCGGTCAATAGAATTACCGGAGTCATGTGCTCAACTGCGATGCGGCAAGCTTCAAATGCCATATCAAAGCAATCGGTGGGCGATGCCGGAGCAACTACAGCAAGAGGTGATTCTCCATTGCGACCATACAATGCTTGGAATAGGTCGGTTTGTTCAGTTTTGGTAGGAAGTCCTGTTGATGGACCTCCACGTTGCACATCGATAATCACCAATGGCAATTCAGCCATTACAGCAAGACCTATACCTTCGCTCTTTAGTGCAAGTCCGGGTCCTGATGTTGAGGTAACAGCAAGATTTCCTGCAAATGAAGCCCCGATAGCTGAACATACACCGGCGATTTCATCCTCCATCTGACATGCTTTAACACCGAGGTCTTTGCGTTTTGCAAGTTCGTGAAGAATATCTGTTGCCGGAGTAATGGGGTAGCTACCCAAGAATAGAGGGCGACCGGCTTTTTCCGATGCCATGATTAACCCCCATGCAGTAGCTGTGTTACCATTGATGTCGGTATATTTACCGGGACGTGCAGTTTCGGTTTCAATACGATAGATTGATACCGATGCATGAATGTTGTGGCCATAGTCGTAACCTGCTTGGATCACTTTGGCGTTAGCTTCAAAGATTGCAGGTTTCTTTGCAAACTTGTTTTTGAGGTGTTGCAATGCGCTTTCAAGTGGGCGGTCAAACAGCCAGCACACAAGACCGAGCGCAAAGATATTGCGACATTTCAAAACCGATTTATTGTCGAGACCACTTTCAGCAAGTGCTGCTTTGGTCATTGAGGTAACAGGCACTTCGACAACTTGAGCAGTGATGCCAAGTTCTTTAAATGGCTGGTCGGTTTCAAAAAGAGCTTTTTTGAGATCTGATTCTTTAAACGAGTCGATGTCAACGATGATAACTCCACCGGGTTTCAAGAATTTTACATTTTGTTTTAGTGCGGCGGGATTCATTGCGATGAGCACATCGGCTTGATCGCCCGGAGTGTGTACTCCTGTCCCCACGCTTACTTGAAATCCCGATACTCCGCTCAATGAGCCTTGTGGAGCGCGAATTTCTGCCGGATAGTCAGGGAATGTAGATACTTGATTACCAACACCTGCCGACACGTTTGTGAAGATGTTTCCTGCCAATTGCATCCCATCTCCTGAGTCGCCCGAAAAACGGACAACTACCTTGTCGAGATTTTTAACATTGGTTTTCTCTAACATAATATTATATTAATGAGTTTAAATTCAAATTAGTAATAGTCATTCGGCAAAGTTAAACAAATTTCTTGAAGATTTTTGTTATTAGGGTGATGATTGTGGGAACAATCATCACGAGTGAGGTAGAGCCGATGATTAATACCCAATCAGTTGATGAAAGAGGCACAACACTAAACATTTCTCCACCAATGCTCACCAACAAGAATTGTCCGCCGATGATTATTATCAATGTCAAGAAAAATACTTTACTATCTTTCATATTGAAGAATGCGGTGTGTCCGCTGTCAAATGCTTTGGCATTAAACAAGTTCCAAAATGAAAGAAATACAAATATTGTGAAGAACATTGAAAGCTCATATCGTGTAAGTTCAGCTCCCGGTGCATAGTTGAAATTAAATATATCGGAGAAGAATTTAACGATGTCAAATTGCAACAGCGTTGTGATTTCTTCATGACGGAAATATTGCATCAAGCCAAATAGGATAAATACAAACAGTGCTCCTGTACCGAAGATGGTCCACATCATGCGACGATTAATGATAAAATCATCACTTCGACGAGGTTTGCGTTTCATCACCTCTTGAGATGGGGGTAATGATGCGAGAGCCATTGCGGCAAAAGTGTCCATGATGAGGTTTACCCATAGCATTTGAGTTACTGTCAAAGGTGATTGAGTTCCGAAGAATGCACCAATAACAACGATGAGACAAGCAACGAGATTGATGACCAATTGGAACAGGATAAAACGTTGTATATTTTGATATAGGGAGCGTCCCCACATCACAGCTTTAGTGATGCTGGCAAACGAATTGTCCATGATGGTAATGTCGCTCGCCTCTTTGGCTACCGAAGTGCCATCGCCCATAGAAAGCCCCACTTGTGCTGCGTTCAATGCCGGAGCATCGTTTGTTCCATCGCCTGTAACCGCTACAACTTCGCCTTTCTCTTGAAGAAGACGCACGAGACGAGATTTGTCGGTTGGGCGAGCACGAGACATAATCTTAAGCCCTTGTACTCGTTTTGCCGCTTCTTCTTCGCTCAATGCTGCAAAGTCGGGACCTGAAATGTGGTTTATGTCTCCATCTATTGAGTTATCCCAGAGCCCTACTTGACGACCTATTTCTTTTGCTGTTCCGGGAGTATCGCCTGTAACTATTTTCACGCTGATGCCTGCACTGATACTTTCGCGTATGGCTGCCGGAACATCACTGCGCACAGGGTCGGAGATTGCTGTAATACCTAAGAATTTGAGCTTATTACAGTTCAATTTGTTGTCTTTAATGGGCTCTTCATTGGCATCCAATTCGGCATAGGCAAATCCGAGAGTGCGCATTGCTTGTTGTTGATATTGAAGCAATTGAGCATGTACGGTGTCAGGGGTGGTCCCTGATAAATCTTTGCACAATCCCATTATGATTTCAGGTGCGCCTTTAACATAGAGTATGCGTTTGCCCATCAATGGCGAATTGACAATTGTTGCCATAAACTTACGCTCGGTAGAGAATGGCAATTGTTCCAAAATGGGAGCATTGTCTCTTAATGATTGATAGTTTACGCCATTGTCGTTGAGCCACAATAGCAGAGCTCCTTCGGTGGGGTTACCGAGTGCAGTAACTTTTTCCTTGTCAGAGAAATCGAGGAATGCAGTAGAGTTTACCGAAATTCCCTCGGTGATGTATTTTGAGTAGTCGTCATTGCTGAGTTTTTGGTCATCGCCAAGCACATAAAAATTAGTGCGATAGATGCGCATTTGATTTTGAGTGAGAGTACCTGTCTTGTCGGTACAGATAACAGTAGTTGCACCCATTGTTTCGCAAGCGTGCATTTTGCGCACCAAATTGTTGCTTGCAAGCATGCGTTTCATGCTCAAAGCAAGGCTCAATGTAACACTCATGGGTAATCCTTCGGGAACAGATACCACAATCAAGGTAACGGCAAGCATTATCGTGTTAAGGACATACTCCACAGTTTCAATTGTACCATTAGCTCCCCAATCAAACATGCACAAACGACCAATAATGATGAGCGCGCCCACAGTGTAGCTACACCAAGACAATACTTTGCTGAGTTTTTCAAATTGCAGAGTCAATGGAGTTTTCACACCTGTATCGATTTGTGCGGCTTCATAGACTTTGCCGTATTCTGTTGCATCACCCACAGTTGTAATCTCCATTATGCCATGTCCTTCGGCTACGGTAGTGCCACGCATGGCATGATTGGTGGGATATGTTACGTCGTCTTTAAGATCTTCGGGCTTGTGAGATTTGCGTATTAGAGGCTCCCCTGTGAGAGTGCTTTCATTGATGCTTAACGCAACACTATCGAGAAGAACACCATCGGCAGGAACTTCATCGCCTGTTTCAAGTATGACAATGTCGCCTACAACAACATCCTTGCGAGGAACTTGAGTCATGTTGCCATCGCGCATCACCTTGACAGGAACATCATCGTTTACTTGGTTGAGAATTTCAAATTTCTTGTTGGCACTCACCTCAAGAGCAAATCCAATTACCGTAGCAAGAAGAATTGCGACAAGAATGCCAAGAGGCTCAAAAAACACCTCAAACCCATGAGTGGGTAGAGTGTATTCATATATAGCAATACCAATAGACAGGCATAGTGCTACAAGCAATATTTTGATTAATGGATCCTTGAAATTTTCCAAAAATTGAGATAGCAAAGATGGCTTTGGAGGAGGAGTCAAGATGTTAATACCATGTTTGGCTCTACTCTCTTCAACTTGTTTTTGGTTAAGTCCTGTTATTGACTGGTTTTCTGTTGGCATAATTTATTAATGATTATACTTTAATGCTTTACCTTTTATTGATAGATTTATTTCACCATTGTGATATACGCGATTTCCATTGACATAGGTGCTGACAACCTTGTTGTGAAGGGTTTCTCCCGCAAGTGGAGTCCAAGCACAACGGCTCAACACCTCTTTGTCAGAAATGAGATATTCTTCATCGGGTTTTACAACAGCCAAGTCGGCAAAGTAACCTTCTCTGATAAATCCGCGTTTATCAATATTGAATAGACGAGCAGGAGCATGGCACATTTTGTCAATGACCTGTTCGATAGAGAAAACACCTTTATTGGCAAGTTCAAGCATCATGAGAAGAGAGAATTGCACTAACGGTCCTCCCGAAGCAGCTTTCAATGCACCACCTTCTTTCTCGCTCAAAAGATGTGGAGCATGGTCAGTTGCCACGATATCAATGTGTCCGTCGGCAAGAGCTTCACGCAATGCTTGTCGGTCTTGAGCTGTTTTGATTGCAGGATTCCATTTAATGCGAGTCCCTAAACGAGAATAATCCTCGTCGCTCCACCATAGGTGGTGGGCACACACCTCGGCAGTAACACGTTTTTGCTCAATGGGTTCGGTAGTGAGAAATTCAAGTTCTGCCTCAGTAGAAATGTGCAATATGTGTAGGCGCGCATTGTATTTTCGGGCAAGTTCAACAGCCTTTTTTGTTGATTGGTAACAAGCCTCGGCACTGCGAATAATGGGATGTTGTTCCACTGGAACGTCATCGCCCCATTGTGCCTGAGCTTTTTCCTTGTTTTGTCTTATTATATCTTCATCCTCAGAGTGAATTGCAATCAATGCCGGTATCTCAGAGAAAATGCGTTGCAAAGCAGTAGCGTTGTCAACAAGCATGTTGCCTGTTGATGCCCCCAAAAATAGCTTCACTCCCGGGATAAGAGAGTAATCGCATTTTAAGAGTTCATCGATATTGTCATTGGTAGCACCAATAAAGAAAGAGTAGTTGGCGAGCGATGCTTCATCTGCTCTTTTGTGTTTAGCTTTAAGAGCCTCGATGGAAATCGTCTGTGGGATAGTGTTGGGCATATCCATGAACGATGTAACACCACCGGCAACTGCCGCCACCGATTCGGTTGCTATATCGGCTTTGTGAGTCAATCCGGGATCGCGAAAATGCACTTGGTCATCAATAACACCGGGGATTAAATAATTTCCATTTAAATCTTCTGAATTATCGACCGATGCAATTATCTCGCTTGAAACATCGCCATGACCGACAGTTGCGATTTTGTCGCCATCTATAATAACATAACCTTTAAAGCTATTGCCCTCATTGACAATAACGGCGTTATAAAGTAATTGTCGCATTAATTAATAATTAAGCATTATAATTGGGGTATTTTGTGAAAAGACTGTTCCATTTCAAGCGTATAACGCCAAACACAGCTTCTCCAAAAATACTTGAATTCATTTTGCTTGTGCCGAGCACTCGATTTACAAATATGATGGACACCTCTTTGATTTTAAAGCCATATTTGTAGGCGGTAAATTTCATTTCGATTTGGAATGCATATCCTTTGAAACGTATATTATCAAGTGGCAATGCTTCAAGCACACGTCTTGTATAGCACACAAATCCCGCTGTTGTGTCGTTGATGGGCATACCGGTAACGATGCGCACATATTTTGATGCATAATATGACATCAACACACGTCCCATGGGCCAATTGACAACATTCACTCCTGATACATATCGAGAGCCTATCGACATATCATTCCCATCTTTGGCACATGCTTCATACAGAGGTATCAAGTCATTGGGGTTGTGAGAGAAATCGGCATCCATCTCAAAGATGTAGTCATACTGATGGTCGATTGACCATTTAAACCCTTCAATGTAAGCCGTTCCAAGACCAAGTTTTCCGGCACGTTCAATTAAGTGAACACGTCCCGGATATTCTTGTTGTTTGGCTTTGACAATTTTAGCAGTGCCGTCAGGCGAATTGTCATCAATGACCAAGATATCAAACTGATGAGGTAATGCAATTACTGCATCTATGATGCTGGCAGCGTTCTCTTTTTCATTATACATGGGAATAATAACGACGCTGTCAGATTGTGTTGTTAATTGTTCGGTTGTCATTGTTTTGAGTCTTAAGACTGCTTGTTATTTAAATATCCTACAAAGATAATTCTTTTAATGTATTAAGTATCAATCAGAAAGTATAAATTTCGTTATCAGGGAGAAAATATTGCTGAACACAGCTAACGATTATTAACGGATTCGATATTGTGGGATAGTGAATAGGATAAAACACAACAGTACCCTTTAGTTCAAAAGGGAGCTGTGATAATTAGATGTTAGGAATTGAATCAGTATGTCAAGGCGAATTTCAAACCAACTGCCTCCGAAATCATAATGAATGTAGAGAGTTGCATATCGGTTTCACCTTTTTCGAGCATAGCCACATACTCACGCTTCTTACCAA
>CAZCEB010000072.1:0-3042 GCA_964497305.1 uncultured Muribaculaceae bacterium
TGCTCAATTATATCATTTGATTTTGCCGATTTGTCAGAAGATGATACGTTTACACCAATTATAGTAGATGGGGCAAAATCCTCTTTCATTACATCTACGGGGAAATTATCATATATACCGCCATCATATACCCAAACTCCATTCATTTTTATTGGGTAAAACACTACAGGAAATGTCATTGAAGCCCTGATGGCATCCCCAAGATCTCCATCTCGACACACGATTTTTTGTTTGTGTGTAACATCAGAAGCCACACATCGAAAAGGAACAAACAGATTGTCAAAATTTTCACCACATTGAGCTGTATAACTTGAAAATAATTCCATAAATGCAAAATTCATGGGCAATGGATTTATCAATCCCTGAGGCAGTATAGAATTGGACTTTGATTGCTTTTTCTCTCCAAGATTAAAACTAACGAATTCAGGTGTAGGCGCATTTTTAGCAAAATAATATGTAAGTTTTGAATCAATCTGCCCTGTTGACCAATTGGCAAACCCTGGAGATTTAATCAACTCCATCATTTCTTCGGGTGTATAACCGGCAGCATATAAACCACCCACAATAGCACCCATTGATGTCCCTGCAACATAATCTATGGGAATATTATTTTCTTCAAGAGCTTTAATAACTCCAATGTGAGCAATACCCTTTGCTCCTCCTCCACTCAAAACAAGTCCCACCGATTCTTGACGATTATTTCGTTCCGAAGATGCCATAAATGGCAACATGATAAACAGCAATGCTATTATTGATTTTATGTGCATCATCACTTTTCTTTTTTATTTGTTCAAATTTACATTAACAGCACAATACTCGCAACAACTATAATACAAAAAGAATACAAAAGTGGATGTATCAGATAATGACACATCCACTTTATAAACAATTTTTATAATGATAATGTTATTGGATAAATGAATCTTTGAAGCCAAGGAAATATAATATGCCATCAAGACCTATCGTTGAAAGACTTTGCTCTGCCGTAGCCTTTACTTTAGGTTTAGCATGAAAAGCAATACCAAGTCCGGCAGTTGCAATCATTGGTAAATCGTTGGCTCCATCACCCACAGCAATCGTTTGTGCTATATTAACATTTTCCACTTGAGCAATAAGACGTAATAGCTCAGCTTTGCGCTTGCCATCAACAATATCTCCCACATAATTTCCTGTCAACTTTCCATCACTACCAATCTCAAGTTCATTGGCATATACATAGTCAAAGCCAAAACGCTGTTTTAGATATTCGCCAAAATAGGTAAATCCTCCAGACAAAATTGCGGTTTTATATCCAGCACGTTTAAGTACCGACATCAATCGGTCAAGACCTTCAGTAATGGGTAGATTTTCGGCTATATCTCTCATCACACTAACGTCTAAACCTTTTAACATTGCAACACGTCGGCGGAAACTTTCACAGAAATCAATTTCACCACGCATAGCACTTTCTGTTATTGCCTTTACTTCCTCCCCAACACCTGCTCTAATGGCAAGTTCATCTATAACTTCTGTTTCAATGAGAGTCGAGTCCATATCAAAGCATATCAATCGACGACATCGTCGATACATTGTATCTTCTTGCAATGATACATCAAATTCCTCATCGGCAGCAATTTGCATAAATCGGGATTGCATTTCAGCTTTATCTCGTGGAGTTCCTCGCACCGATAATTCAACACATGACTTAGATAATGGGTCCTCAGTCTCAGCAAGTGGCATGCGTCCGGTCAAACGACGAATACTATCTATATTCAAATTCTGTTCAGCAACTGCATCTGTAACCAATGCGATGTGGCGAGCAGTCAAACGACGACCAAGAATAGTGATAATCCATCGGCTTTTACCTTGGCGCCCCACCCAATCAGTATAACGTTCTTCAGATACCGGAGTAAATCTTATCTGAACATCAAGTTCCGAAGCTTTAAATAGTAATTCTTTCATGATTTCCCCCGATACACTACTATCAGTCTTAAATAAAATACCAAGAGAAAGTGTATGGTGAATATTTGATTGACCAATATCCAAAATAACAGCATTATAACGAGCTAAAATTTTCGTTAGACCGGCAGTTACACCAGTGTGGTCATTACCTGATATATTTACGAGTATCAACTCTAATTGTTTTTCCATAATAGCCGAAATTTAATCAAATAGGCTCTTTGGCGACAGCAAATGTTGCCAATAGAGCCTATGTTTATTTTCTCAATATTTTAAAGATCGAGATTTATGCTTGTTCAGCACGATAAGCATCACATGCACGCTTCACTTCGCCATGAAGTAGAAGCAGACGTTTTGCTTCTTCATATGGGAGTCCAAGTTCTTCAACAACCATGCGAGTACCACGGTCAACAAGTTTAGCATTTGACAATTGCATGTTTACCATCTTGTTACCTTTAACACGACCCATTTGAATCATTACAGCAGTAGTAATCATATTACAAATCATTTTTTGACCTGTACCTGATTTCATACGAGAGCTACCTGTTACATACTCAGGACCTACTACCATTTCGATAGCGATGTCAGCAGCTTCTGAAATAGGAGCATCGGGATTAGATGTAATAGCCGCAGTCAAGATACCACGTTCGCGACAAGCATTAAGTGCTCCAATCACATAAGGAGTTGTTCCTGATGCAGCAATACCGATAACAGTATCTTTTTCGTTGATATTGAATGCTTCAAGATCTTTCCAACCCTGAATAGTGTCATCCTCAGCATTTTCTACAGGGTTACGAAGAGCAGTATCACCACCGGCGATAAGACCGATTACCCAAGAAGGATCCATACCATATGTTGGAGGAATTTCTGATGCATCAAGTACGCCAAGACGACCAGATGTACCTGCTCCCATATAGAAAATGCGACCACCTTTTTTCATGCGGCTAACAATTCCTGTAACAAGTTTTTCAATTTGAGGAATAGCTTTTTCTACTGCAAGAGCTACCTTTTTGTCCTCGTTGTTAATATCTGTAAGAAGTTCTAATACTGACTTCTTTTCCAAGTCATTGTAAAGTGAAGGTTGTTCACTGATTTTTACAAATG
>CAZCEB010000072.1:3142-8150 GCA_964497305.1 uncultured Muribaculaceae bacterium
GACTTCTTTTCCAAGTCATTGTAAAGTGAAGGTTGTTCACTGATTTTTACAAATGCCATATTATATTGATTTTAAATGTTTATTTTAAATTATTTATGAGTGATATGCGATAAGACCTTCCATTGGAGCTTGAAGGATTTTGCCAATTTTGCAATCAACAGCATCAGCTGCTTCTTCAAGAACTTCACGATAGTAGTGAGCAATTGAGCCTACGAAATTGATGCTATAATCTTTATAGTTAGCATAGTTAGCAATGTTACGCACAAAGAATGCTTTGAATGCGTTCAATACAAGACGATGAACTGCCGGCTCTTCGATGTTTTGAATCAAGAATGGAGTGATTGAAGCAAGGAAGCGGTTAGCCGGGTGTTCACGATAAACCTTTTGAATAATCTTCATGCGATCAAGGTCATATTGAGCAAGGAATTTCTCACATAGATGTTCAGGAAGTTGTTTTTTCAAAACATCACCAACAAGTAATTTTCCAAGAACAGCACCACTACCCTCATCACCAAGAATGTAACCAAGAGGAGATACATTATCTACGATTTTTTCACCATCATAGTAGCATGAGTTTGAACCTGTACCTAAAATACAAGCGATACCAGCCTCACGACCAAAAAGAGCACGAGCAGCAGCAAGAAGGTCAGTATAAACTTCAATTATAGGAGCAGGAACATGAGCAGCTATAGCACGACGTACATTACCACACACATCATCATTAATACATCCGGCCCCATAGAAATAGATGCTCTCGAATGTCATTCCTTCAACTTTTGGTTTCAATTCGTTACCCATGCGTTCTGCCATTTCTGCTTCAGTGAGCATAATAGCGTTCATACCCGGAGTAAAAAACTCCTTAACTACTTTTCCATCTTCAACGGCACACCATTGTATCTTGGTACTGCCACAATCTGCAATTAATTTCATATTTTAATGTATATTTTGTTTTTATATAGAATATATCCAATGCACCAGTTGATTGCGATAAATATTATTGCATATAAGCATGAAGCCAATGTCGCATCACCAAGCATTGACAATAAGAAATCATTATAAATGAATGTTTTGATTGATGTTCCATCAAATTTTATTGTAGCAAATAAAATTCCTAACACCCCACCAAGTACATACATAAACAATGGATTTATACCAAATGCTTCGAAGAATCGGCACCATTTTTTATATCCTTTTATATCAATTATCCAAATGAGCAACGCTAATAATGTTGAAGCTAAGCCACATGTTACTACTACAAATGTTGGTGTCCACAATTTTTTATTGATGGGAATTGCATAGTCAAAAAGAAATCCTAAGAACATCAATACTGCTCCAATTATAAACAATCGGTTAACGCGCATATTTATGTCCTTCACTTCCATCATTTTCATTCCTGCCCAGAAACCGATAAGGACATGAGCAATTGATGGTAATGTACTTAATAAACCTTCGGGGTCAAGTGCAAGTTTAACACCATCAACAGTGTCTTTATACATGTGGTCTACTCCAAGTACAGCACGGTCAATGATTGATACAATATTTTCTTCAGAGAAAACTAAACCATTACCACATAACAATATAATACCATAACCTATCAATAGAGTAGCTACAACCCACAAGATGTGTCTACAACGTAACACAAGTGCTATCAATGAAGCGAAACAATAACATAAAGCCAATCGAGGCATAACTCCCAATATGCGCAATGTATCAAAAGAATTTGCAGCTTCCATGAACGATTTACCACCTGCCATTCCATAGCACAATTTGCTAAACCATGCAATAGCAAGACCTATTGCAAAAATTACCACTGTTCGACGTATAATTTTCACAAATAATGGTAATGTCAATTTAAATTCAAATTTTCTCAATGAAATAAATGTTGAGATACCCATTATGAACATAAAAAATGGGAATATCAAATCAGTAGGTGTCAATCCATGCCATGGTGCATGAGCAAGAGGCGCGTACATATTACTCCACGAGCCCGGATTGTTTACCAAAATCATACCTGCAATAGTAATACCACGCAAGATATCAAGAGCAAGCATTCTTTGTTTAGGTTTCTTTGCTGTTTCAGTCATTTTTATTTTTTAGATTTAGCTTTTGTACAATCATTTACCAAATACGCAATAGATTTATATGGTATTCCGCTATTGGCAGATAACCCAATTTCACATGTTCGACTATTAGAATAGCCATATTTCACACCGGCTTTCTTTATTTGAGGGCGTAATTTGCGCAATGCATATTTATTCATTTCCGGCAACATGAATCCTTTATCTCCTGCAAAACCACAACAACCAACTTCAGTTGGCACTACTACATTACGTGAACATTTTCCTGCCAAAGCAATTATTTTATCAGCTAGTCCCATGCGACGAGAAGAACATGTAACATGTACAGCAACAGGTTCCTCTATTGGAGTAAATTCCAATTCAGAGGCAAGGAAATCATGTATAAATTCAGCCGGCTCATATAAATACATACTATTTATGTGATCACGCATGCGATGAAGACATGGACTTTGGTCACAAAGCACAGGATATTTACCATTTTCTGATGCTTCGAGCAATGCTTTTTCAAGTTCTGCCGTTTTGCGATTTGCAATATCAGGCATACCTTTACTTTCCCAAATCATGCCGCAACACAAATTCTTCATTCCTTTAGGGAATATTACCTCATATCCGGCTTTATTACACAATGATATAATTGTATCTACAAGTGGAGCTATTTTTTTGCCCTTTTCTCGGGATACACCCATTGTTTGATTAATACAACTTGGGAAATATACGACTTTTTTAGTTGCCGTTTTAATCTCTTCTTTAGGAGAATAGAAAGCTCCAGGGAGAGTTGAAGTCCACAATGGAACTCCTACTTTGTGTAACGCATTACCTATTGAATTCACCCTTCCTTCTCCAAGAATTTTTCCTGCAAAATTGGCTGTTGATAATACCGGGCGAAGTACTCCCGTTATCATTTTCAAATTATTTGCAGCAAAGTTTCCGACTTTATATCCCAAACTTGTGGGAGGAAGATTTGCCTGACGCAAATCATGTATCATCTCACCGGTATTATTTCCCATCGGACAAGAAGTACTACACAATCCATCTCCGGCACAAGTTGCATTACCATATAATTCAAATTGTTTTTCAAGTCGAGCCAAACGAGCAGGATCTTCGCCTGTTGTTCTCAATCGTGTAATTTCACGCTGTGCAACAGTACGTTGACGAGCCGACAATGATCCAGAATAACCACAAGTTACACAATTAACTTCACAAAATCCACATTCTATACATTTATCAACATGAGGATTTGTCAATGGTAGTGGTTTTAGTCCCTTGATATAACATTCCGGATCGTCGTTGAATATTACACCCGGATTCAAGATATTTTGCGGGTCAAAAAGTTCTTTGATGCGTTTCATATATGACCACGCCTTTTCGCCCCATTCTTTTACTACAAACGGAGCCATATTGCGACCTGTACCATGTTCAGCCTTTAACGAGCCATCATATCGGTCAACAACAAGACGTTCAACTGCAAGCATCAGATTTTTATACCTCTCTATTTCTGCCTCTGTATCAAACGATTGCGATATAATAAAATGGTAATTTCCCTCCAAAGCATGACCATATATACAAGCATCATTATACCCATTTTCTTGTAGCAATGCTTGTAACTCAACAGTTGCTTGGGGTAGGTCATCTATTTGGAATGCCACATCTTCAATCAATACAGTAGTACCCAATCGACGTGTACCTCCTACAGAGGGGAATATACCCGAACGTATTTTCCAATATTCTGAATATTCTTCAGGCTTATCAGTAAAATAAGCCGGTTTATATAGTTTAAACGGTTTGAGAATTTCAAGTATCTCGTTTATGTTTTTCTGCAATTCTTCAGGTGTATCGGCCTTAGTTTCGGTCAACACAGCTGTTAAGTTTTCTCCCGTAGTATCATTTACTGCCGAGAGTGATTTTTTATCCAATAATTCAGCACCAAACACCGGACCTTTTTTCATGGCAACAACTGCTTCACACGCTTCTTTCAAATCGCTGAAATAGAGCATAGCACTTGCTGAAGATGGGTAAAGATGTGATGTGTTTACTGTTATTTCTGAAAGAAATGCCAATGTTCCTTCTGAGCCAACCATGCTATGAGCAATAATTTCAAATGGGTCTCGGAATGTAACAAATGGCAACAAATTTAATCCTGTAACATTTTTAATGCTATATTTATGAAGAATGCGATCAACCAACTCTTTATCGGCACAGATTTCATCACGCAACTTCATAATTCCATCAATAAATTCTGGTTTGTTTCGTGCAAATAATGCACGAGAACGATCATCTCCTGTATCGAGAATCGTTCCATCGGCAAAAACAATTCTCACCGATTTTAATATTTTATCACTATTGGCATGAGTACCGCAATTCATTCCTGATGCATTGTTTATAACAATCCCCCCCACCATCGCTGATTTTTTTGATGCGGGGTCAGGTGCAAACATGCGTCCATAAGGAGCCAAATATTCATTTACTCGACTACCGATTATTCCCGGTTGAAGAGTAATAGTGGAGACATCGGGAGAAATAGAATAATTCTCCCAATGTTTTCCTGCTACTATTAGTATTGAGTCACTAATGGCTTGTCCCGATAAACTTGTTCCTGCAGCTCTAAACGTTACAGGTAATTTATGTTTTGTTGCTGTAGCAAGTAACTTGGATACCTCCTCTTCATTTTTAGAGCGCACCACTATTTGAGGTGTTTTACGATAAAAACCTGCATCAGTACCCCAAGCAAGACAACGAAGATCATCTGTATAAATACGATCCTTTTCTACATATTTCTTAATATCGTCAATATACTGTTTATATGACAATTCCATAGAGACTACGTTTTAATCTTAGTTATAAAGATAATATTTTTTTGATTTTTCTTTGAAAGCATCAACATCTTTGTTCCAATAGTCAATGATGTCTGCTACCTTATAATTTTTTGAGAA
>CAZCEB010000073.1:0-8128 GCA_964497305.1 uncultured Muribaculaceae bacterium
GCAATCCGAGTTTGATTATGGATTTATAGTTGTCTCGATATTTTCTAAAAATGTCTAACATTGGTATAAACAATAACGCTCATCTTTGAAGATGAGCGTTAGTAGATTATTATGAATTATTAATCTCTGCTCGCTCCGAAGAAACGTAATAGATAAAGGAATAAGTTGATAAAATCGAGATATAGACTCAATGCTCCGATTGTCGCAAGGCGTCCGGCAGTTGCATCGGGAAGCATTGTTGCCATTTGTTTGATTTTTTGAGTGTCCCAAGCTGTTAACCCAACAAAAATCAATACACCGGCAATTGAAATGAGCCAATCAAGAGTGCTATTTGCCCAAAAAATGTTTATTACAATAGCAATAATCATTCCTATAAGAGCCATGCGCAAAAATGCCCCTACTTTAGTTAAATCGGTAGTGGTGAAATATCCATAGATACTCATAGCCCCAAATACTGCCGATGTAATCAAGAAAGTCTTGAAAATTGAAGCCGGAGTATATATTGCAACGATTATCGATAATGATATACCATTGACAATAGCAAATAGGTAGAATAAGGCAGTAGCTACAGGAGAACTGAATTTTGTCAAACTTGCCGAGATGCCAAGTACAAGTAGGATTTCAAGGATAAAAATTCCCCAATAAGCCCATGTGTTGGCAACCATGAATGAAAGTACTGCATAACTTGTGCTACAGAAAAATGCTACTACGGCAGTAACAAGTAATGCCAAGAACATTTTTACATAGACGCGTTTCATCACTTGTGTTACGCGACGAGCAATAGATTCGCTATAATTTACTGAAAAATTTTCCATAGAGTTTTTATTAAATTATCATGTTAATAACAATTTCTCGACTACATTCGTTCAGGAACTTGGATACCAAGAAGGCTCATTCCGGTGCTGATGACACGAGAAGTACAGTCAGATAAGCATAGTCGTAATGATCGAATAGCTTCGTTTTCTTCACGCATTATTGAATAATCGTGGTAGAATTGGTTGTATTCTTTTACCAAGTCATAAACATAGTTGGCAATTAATGCAGGACTATATGTGCGACCGGCTTCGGCAACTACTGTCGGGAAATCGGCAAGGCGTTGGATGAGTGAAATTTCCTTTTCATTAGGCTCTACCTTAGAGAAATCGGTTGTTGCATATCCTGCTTCTGTTGCTTTGCGTAATACTGAGCGTATGCGAGCATAGGTATATTGGATGAATGGACCTGTGTTACCATTGAAATCAATAGATTCTTTGGGGTTGAAAGTCATGTTTTTGCGAGGGTCAACTTTCAACAAGAAATATTTCAATGCTCCGAGTCCAACGATTTCAGAAATCGCATTGGCTTCTTCGGCTGAGCATCCATCAAGTTTTCCAAGTTCTTTTGATACCTCACGTGCCGAATTTACCATTTCGTCCATTAGGTCATCGGCATCAACAACTGTTCCTTCACGACTTTTCATTTTGCCTTCGGGAAGCTCAACCATTCCGTAAGAGAAATGAACGAGGTCTTTGCCCCATTTAAAGCCAAGTCGGTCAAGAAGAAGTGAAAGTACTTGGAAATGGTAGTTTTGTTCATTACCAACGACATATATCATTTTGTCGATTGGGTAGTCTTGATAACGAAGTTTGGCTGTACCGATATCTTGTGTCATGTAAACCGATGTGCCATCACTACGCAACAATAGTTTATGATCAAGTCCGGCATCAGTTAAATCGGCCCACACCGAGTTATCGTCTTTGCGATACATGATGCCTTTTTCAAGCCCTTCAAGAACTTTTTCTTTCCCTTCAAGATAAGTGTTGCTTTCGTAATAAATTTTGTCGAAATCAACACCCATGCGTTTGTATGTTTCATCAAATCCGGCATATACCCACTCGTTCATCATTTCCCAAAGACCACGAATTTCAGGATCTTTTTGTTCCCATAGGCGAAGCATTTCGCGAGCTTCGAGCATGAGAGGAGATGCTTTTTCTGCTTCTTCCTGACTCATCCCTTTTTCCATGAGTTCGTTTAATTCGGCTTTGTAATGTTTGTCAAATAAAACATAGAAATCTCCGATGAGGTGATCTCCCTTTTTGCCGGTAGATTCAGGGGTTGCGCCTTCTCCCCATTTTTTCCATGCAAGCATTGATTTGCATATATGAATACCTCGGTCATTTACGATGTTGGTTTTAACAACGCGATTTCCACATGCTTTCAGAATTTCAGAAAGACTATATCCGAGAAGATTATTGCGCACGTGTCCTAAATGAAGAGGCTTATTTGTATTTGGAGAAGAGTATTCAACCATCACGAGCGGACTTTCGTCTGTTGCTTTTGTAAGCCCATAGTTTTCTGTCGTTTCAATGTGGCTAAGTACCGAATTCCAGAAAGTTGGCTCGATAACTATGTTTAAGAAACCTTTGATCACATTGAAACGATTGACAGCCGGCTCGTTGGCAACCAACCACTCCCCTATTTCAGTCCCAACAGCTTCAGGTGATTTGCGAGCTGCTTTAACCCATGGGAAAACTACTATTGTGAGGTTTCCTTCAAATTCTTTTTTAGTCGTTTGTGGAGTAATAGCTGATGCATCTACCTCCACATTATAAAGTTCTTTAACGGCTTTAGCTACCGCTTGTGCAATAATATTATCTATTGACATGATAAATAATTTAGATATAATTCTCTGCAAAGATACAAATTTCGCTCCAATTTATTGTTTTTCAGCATTAATCTATGTGTATTTAGCTTATAAATTTTGTAAAGATGAAAAAAAACGTTAAGTTTACGGAGTTATCGAAAAATAATACTAACCTAACAAAAAATTTATGAACCGATTTAATTTAATGAAAGTCGGCGTGATGCTGGCTATCCCATTTGCGTTGTCGGGATGTATTGATGATGACTATGATTTGTCGGATATCGATGGAACCGTAGAATTGCAAGTAAAAGATTTGACAATCCCAATGAACATTGATGCAATCAAGCTTGAAAATATCATTGATATTGATGGCAATGGTCAGATTAAGGAGATTGATGGAGAATATGCGTTTATTGAAGAAGGAGATTTCAATTCAGGAAATATTTCAATTCCCACGGTGGAAATTGCAGCTCCTGTAATTGAATCTACTACAACAGAATTGAAATTAAACGTGCCTGAAGGTTATGAAAGTTTGTCAACTGACATAAATCTTCCCGTTCAAATAACAGAGTTGCATTATGCTCTTGAGACAAGTGTATCTCCGTTTACCTATGAAACTCATAGCGTGAGTGATTATATCATAAGCATGGATAAAATAGGGACGGAACTTCGAGTTGAAATGATTTTTGATCTTGTGGGGCTTGATATAGTGAAATCTTTTTCATTACGTAATTTCAAGTTACAATTGCCTAAAGGGTTGAATTTGACCTTGACAACAGAAAAAGGGTCTTATGATCCGGAAACCGGTGAATTGACTATTGAAGATGGACCTCATACAGGTCATAGCTTGAATTTTGTGATGAATGTATCTGAAATTGATATAGTAAAGGCCGGAATGGAATATGATCATGATAGTCATACAATTATTTTTAGTGATAATATAGGTATCCATTCAGGAGAAATCGTAATTACAGATGATGATGTTGAGGGAACTATTACTGAAATGTTATTATCAGGAACATTTCCAAAAACGATTAATTTGAAATCAGATTATGTTTTGAGTGATATATTGGTAAAAACATTTACAGGGGATATAAAATACTCTTTGGATGCAATGGATATTGCTCCGATAGTTATAAATAATATACCGGACATCTTGTCGCAAGATGAAACAGATATCGTTCTTGCAAATCCTCAAATTTATGTTAGTTTGAACAATCCGTTGTCTGACTACAAATTATATGCACAATCAGGACTTGAAATTTATTCTCAATGGTCAAATTTGTCAAAAACAGCAACACTTGATAATGGGGTGTTTACTATCGCCGGAATCCCTATGAATGTGTTCTGCATGTCGCCTACTAAGCCCGATAAGTACTATGTCGGATATGAGAGTGCTGAACATGTTCCATTCTCGGAATTGACTGATGTATTAAGTGGAGATGGATTGCCTTCATCTTTGAAAGTAAAGTTGGAAAATCCAAATGTTCCTGTTCAACATGTTGAGAATTTCCAATTGGGCAAAGACTTTGGCGCAGTACAAGGAAAATATACATTCTACACTCCTCTTGAATTGGGCGCAGATTCAAAAATAGTATATGCAAGTACTGAAGATGGGTGGAATGATGAAGAAGTGGATGCTATCACAATAAAAGTAATGGAGATTACGGCTTCTGTAACTAATAATCTTCCTCTTGATATCGAAATAACAGGATATCCAATTGATGTTGAAGGTAATAGAATTAATAATGCTAAATTTGAGGGCGTGAGCGTTAAAGCCAATGCTGTTGATCAACCGCTTAATATTAGAATTACCGAAGAAATAAAACATCTTGATGGTATATATTTTGAAGCTGTTGCTGTGCCAAATGGGGCAGAAAACGTTCTTAAACCGACTGAATATATACTTCTTAAAGATTTGAAGGTTAAGGTTTCAGGAAATTATATCGATGAACTATAAAAAAGAAAAGGATATGAAACTAAATATAAAATTCATTATACCAGTAGTGTTGTTGGCATCGGGCATTGTTGCTGTCGCTCAAAACACTCGTTCGGCTTATTTTACCGATGGATATCTATATCGCTATCAACAAAATCCGGCTTTTGAGAATGAACGCAATTTTATTGCTATTCCGGCTTTGGGAAATGTAAATGCCGGTGTTAATGGTAATCTTCGATTAGATGATATATTCTATAATATTGATGGTCAGACAACAACGTTCCTAAACCCACAAGTTGATGCCAATGATTTTTTGGATGCAATTGGGGATAAGAGCCGATTTGGATCAGATTTGAAAATAGGGCTACTTGCAGTTGGATTTAAAGCATTTAAGGGTTATAATACAATCTCTATTAATGCACGTGCCAATGCTCAAACTCACATCCCTACAACATTCTTCTCGCTATTGAAAGAGGGTATTGAAAATAAGGTATACGATATATCTGATTTGCGTGCTCATGCCGATGCTTATTTAGAAATAGCTCTAGGGCACTCGCATAAAATAAATGAAAAATGGCGTGTGGGTGCTACTATGAAGTTTTTACTTGGTGGAGCTAACATCGATGCTGACTTTAACAAAGCGCATCTTGCTCTTGGAGAAAATTCGTGGGATATTGTTGTAGATGGACAGATACAATCAAGTGTGAAAGGATTGGAATATACCCATGGGCACAATAGTACAACCGGACATGAATATGTCGATGGTATGGATGTTGATGGTGCCGGTCTTAATGGTTTTGGTGTGGCATTTGATTTAGGTGCGGAATTTAAGCTAAATAAAGACTGGACATTCTCGGCTTCAGTATTGGATTTTGGTTTCATCAATTGGAATAATAATATGCTTGCTTCGACAAATGGAGTAAAAGAATTCCAAACTGACAAATATACATTCAATGTTGATGACGAAATGGAAAATAACTTTGATGATGAATTTGATAAAATCCAAGATGACTTATCGGCATTATATGAACTTGAAGATATGGGAGATCAAGGTTCTCGTTCAAAAATGTTAGCCGCAACAATCAATCTTGGCGCAGAATATAATCTTCCTGTTTATCGAAATCTCTCTTTTGGATTGCTAAATACGACACGTTTACAAGGCGATTATACATGGACAGAATTCCGCTTGTCGGCTAATGTAAATCCAGTTAAGGCGTTTTCGGCAGGTGCAAATGTTGTTACGGGAACATTTGGATGGGGATTTGGATGGATTATGAATGTGAATGTTCCGGGATTTAATTTCTTCGTAGGTATGGACCACATGATGACAAAATTAGCAAAGCAAGGTGTCCCTATGAGTGCTAATGCTAATCTGAATCTCGGTATTAATATCCCATTCTAAGAATAAAAATATAAGGTTATAATAAACCCGCTCGCAATTGCGAGCGGGTTTTGTGTTTAATAGTGGAAAGAACTGCCACCAAGAAATTCTCTTAATAGACTTGTGGATGGAATTAAATCATCTCCTATTGGAGAGAAATAGCTAAGGAAAGCTCGCAAACGATAGGCTTCTCCATATTCAGGTGTGTCGTGAGGGACTCCTTTGAGCACCTGTTCGGCATATTCTTTTATAACTCCAAGTTCAAATAGCAAGGACGAATTGAACATAGAATCGGCATTCTCCTGATAGGGGAATATCCATTTTTCTTCGCCATGGCGCACACTTGGCCATCGTCTGATAGTATCAGTAGCTGAAACGCCTCTGTATTTATAATCGCGTATAATTCGTCTTAAGAGGCGATTATCGGTTGTTGGTACCCAATTGTGGTCATCGATTGATAGAGTAGTGAGTGATGAAACATCTATTGTATATTTCATATTAGGCTCTATATTTGCTGTCAATTCGGGATTTAATCCATGTATGCCCTCAATGAGAAGAACTGAATTTTCTCCTAATCTTATTTTGTTTCCACGATATTCTCGTTGTCCGGTTTCAAAATTGTAGTAGGGTAGTTCTACCTCTTCTCCGTTGATTAATGCGTTCAAATCTTTATTGAATTGCTCTAAATCAAGAGCATATAATGACTCAAAGTCATACTCTCCATTCTCATCGAGTGGGGTATCAACACGATTTATGAAATAGTCATCAAGTGAAATTGATTGAGGTATTAATAGATTGGTCATCAATTGGATAGATAGACGCTTTGTAAAAGTAGTCTTTCCTGATGATGATGGCCCTGCAATTAAAACGATACGTGCACCACCATTGTTGTAACGTTCTAAAATGCGATCGGAAATGCGACCAATTTTTTTATCGTGGAGAGCTTCAGCCACGTTGATAAGCATAGCCGGATCTCTTTGCATTACGGCTTCGTTGAGTTCACCCACATTACTGATGCCTATGATGCGATTAAAAGCAAGATAATCGGTAAATGCATCGTATAATTTCTCTTGTTGAATTGATCTCACAGGGCGATTTTCGCTTTGCAAATCAGGACCAAGAAGAAGAAATCCTTCTTTATACGGCTCTAAATCAAATGTTGCCAACATTCCTGTCGATGGAGCAAGATTGCCATAATAACTATCGCAAATGTTTTCAAGACGATAATATACGGTATATAGGTCGTGGGTTGTTTTTAATAGTTGTACTTTATCAAGAAGACCTTGCTCTTCAAATATCTTAATAACATCAGTTGTTAGTCGTTCTTTGCGTTCAAAAGGGATATTGCGTTTAACCAATTCGTCCATTTTGGCTCTTAGCACATCGATTAAACTCAAATCGATTGTTATGTTTTCTCCAATTAGACGGCAATAGTATCCGCGAGCAATGGAATGTTCGATACGTAGTCGTGTCCCCGATGGACAACAATCAGCGACAGCCTTATACAGCATCATGCAAAGAGAGCGTATATATACTCGTTGTCCCGAAGCACTGTTGCGGTCTAAAAATTCAACCTGCTTTGGGGCAAAAACAGGGTATTGCAAATCCTCGGTTTTGTTATTGACTCTTGCACATATAGGAGTGATATTGATGCGGTCGCTGATGCGATTGAATATTTCAGAGAGAGATTCTCCTCCGGTGAACGGGATATATTCTCCCAAATTTTTACAGAAAATCTTCATGTTATAAAATTAAAGGGGATAGTTTTAAGTTATATATAATCAAGATTTGTGAGTCTTCTTTCTATCACGTTCCATAGTAGGTAAGGAAGGGTTTATGTATCTGAGATAGCGATTGAGAGTAAGGGCAATATAATCGCATTTGTTTGTATTAAGAGAGTTGGATAGTAATTTGCGCAGTTTTTGCTTTTCTTCTTCTGAACATGGGTATCGCTTTATTTTACGCCATAACATTCCATAGCAAATTCTACGTTTGTACTTGCCAATTTTCGGGAACATTTTTTCAATTTCCGTAATGACTTGAATATCTTCTTCTATAATTTTGCCTGTTCGTTTACCTTTTTCTGTTACCTTTTTATTGTGTTGGCGAAAATAATTTAGGTTTTCGTAAATTTCTATAATACTTCCTTGTGGTATGCTTTGATATAATACTACACCATCTGGTT
>CAZCEB010000074.1:0-8112 GCA_964497305.1 uncultured Muribaculaceae bacterium
CATACGCATTTTACCAGAAATATGAGCTGTAATTTCATGCCCATTTTCCAGTTCGACACGGAACATAGCGTTGGATAATGCCTCTACGATGACTCCGTCTTGTTCGATTGCAGCTTGTTTTGCCATATAATAATCTTAAATAAATCTATCACCAAGCACCTCTTGGATATAGTCAAATGTTGTTAATACTTCAGCCTTTCCATTAACTACCGCTACTGTATGCTCATAATGAGCTGAAGGTTTGCCATCCTTTGTTGAACAAGTCCAACCATCTGAGGCAATCTTCACATTACGGCTTCCAAGGTTTATCATCGGCTCTATTGACAGACACATGCCATTTTTAATTATAGGACCTGTTCCACGGCGACCATAATTTGGCACCTCCGGATCCTCATGCATTTTTTTGCCTATACCATGACCACACATTTCACGAACAACTGTATAACCACGAGTTTCACAATATGTCTGAATGGCATTTGCAATATCACCAATGCGTTTTCCTTCAACACACGCTTCAATCCCTTTGTAAAGAGAAGCCTTAGTTACCTTACACAAATCAAGGATCTTTTCATCAACATCTCCTACCGGAAATGTGTAACATGTGTCTCCGTTAAAACCTTTATACTCCACTACACAATCAGTTCCGATGATATCACCTTCACGAAGAGTATAGTTTGAAGGAAAACCATGAACTACTACTTCATTGACTTCTATACAAAGAGTTCCGGGAAATCCGCCATAGCCTAAACAAGCCGGACGACCGCCATTATCAAGAATAAATTCGCGAGCAATGGTGTCAAGTTTATGAGTAGTAACTCCCGGTGCCACCCACTTGGCGACTTCGCCAAGTGTGCGACTCACGAGATTGTTAGCTTCTCTCATAAGCTGAATTTCTTCGGGTGTCTTTAGATAGATCATTTCAATCTTAAAGTAGCTTATGATTATGATTAGTAGGCACTACCTGTTGTACGGCCCTTAATCTTTCCATCTTTCATCAATCCATCATAATGATGCATCATCAAGTGGCTTTCTACTTGTTGTAGTGTATCAAGTACAACACCAACAAGGATTAGCAATGATGTACCACCAAAGAATTGCGCGAAATTTTGGCTAATACCAAAGAAACGAGCAAATGCGGGTAAGATTGCCACGATACCAAGGAAAATAGATCCAGGTAATGTGATGCGAGACATGATAGAGTCAAGATATTCAGCGGTTTTCTTTCCAGGTTTTACACCTGGGATAAATCCATTGTTACGTTTCATATCTTCAGCCATCTGAGTAGGACGCACTGTGATTGCAGTATAGAAATATGTAAATGCCACAATCATTATGAAATAAACAAGGTTATACCAAAAACCGTTAATATCAGAGAATGTACTGAAGAAGCCTGAACCACCTTCACTTGAGCCGAAACCGGCTAATGTGATAGGAATAAACATAATTGCTTGAGCAAAAATGATAGGCATAACACCAGCAGCATTAACTTTCAATGGAATATATTGACGAGCGCCACCATATTGCTTGTTACCTACAATGCGTTTAGCATATTGTACGGGAACTTTGCGAGTACCTTGTACAAGAAGAACTGCACCGATAACAACAGCAAAAAGAAGAATTATCTCAACAATGAACATGATAAGACCTCCTTCAGAACCGGTTGATCCTGGGAGACGGCTTGTAAATTCATAGAAAATTGCTCCAGGGAAACGAGCTATAATACCTACCAAAATGATAAACGAAATACCATTACCGATACCACGATCAGTAATGCGTTCACCAAGCCACATGATAAACATTGAACCTGCGGCAAGAATGATAGTAAGGAACGCAATTGTCCAAAATCCCATAGCTACATGTCCACCAGCTCCATTAACTTGTACTTGTAGATTAACAAGATAAGCAGGAGCTTGGAGTAATAGAATTAAAACTGTGAGATAACGTGTGTACTGGTTCAATTTTTGACGACCGCTCTCTCCTTCTCTTTGCATTTTTTGGAAAGAAGGCAATACCATACCCAACAATTGTATCACGATTGAAGCAGTGATATAGGGCATGATACCAAGCGCAAATATTGACGCTTGTGAGAACGCGCCACCTGAGAACATATCAAGGAGCTGCATGAGACCACTCTTGTTAGTAAAATTAGCAAGAGCGTCCAAATCATCGGGATGAAATCCGGGAAGCACAACGTAACATCCTAATCGGTACACAAGTACCAATAGGAGTGTTACCATAATGCGCTTGCGCAGTTCCTCAATCGCCCAAATGTTTTTTATGGTTTGAATAAATCTCATTATTTTTAGACTTTATTGATTGAACCACCGGCTGCTTCAATAGCTTGTTGAGCTGCAGCTGAGAATGCATTGGCTTCTACAGCAACTTTGCGTGTGATAGCACCATTAGCAAGAATCTTAACAAGTTGCTTGCGGTTGATATATCCAGCAGCACGAAGCTCCTCGATACCTACCTTTTCAAGATTTTTAGCAACAGCAAGATTTTCGATATCGCTAATGTTAATAGCTTTATATTCTACGCGGTTGATATTTTTGAAACCAAATTTAGGCAAACGACGTTGCAAAGGCATTTGACCACCTTCGAAACCTATTTTACGGCTGTAACCAGAACGAGATTTAGCACCTTTGTGACCACGGGTTGAAGTACCACCTTTACCAGAACCGGCACCACGACCAATGCGTGTTTTGTTCTTAGTTGAGCCAACGGCTGGTTGTAAATTACTTAATTCCATAGTTTGAAATATTTTAAGCGTTGGTCACTTCTACCAAATGACGAACTTTGTTAACCATTCCCATCACAGCGGGTGTATCTTCTTTCACCACAGTGTGATTCATTTTCTTCAAGCCGAGAGCGTCGAGAGTGCGTTTTTGCACAGCAGGACATTTAATGCGGCTTTTTACTTGTTTAATTTTAATTTGTGCCATTGTAGTTACGCTGATTAACCGTTAAACACTTTGTCAACTGAAATACCACGATTTTGAGCTACAGTCATAGGGCTTCTCATTTCGCCAAGAGCAGCGATTGTAGCCTTCACAAGGTTGTGAGGATTTGAAGAGCCTTTTGATTTGGCAAGCACATCGGTAATACCTACGCTTTCAAGTACTGCACGCATCGCACCACCGGCTTTAACCCCTGTACCGGCAGAAGCTGGTTTAAGGATAATGCGAGAGCCACCAAATTTAGCTACTTGTTCGTGAGGGATTGTACCTTTATGAACAGGTACTTTGATAAGATTCTTTTTAGCTGATTCAACGCCTTTAGCGATAGCAGCTGTAACTTCGTTGGCCTTACCGAGTCCCCAGCCCACGATGCCGTTTTCATTACCTACGACAACGATAGCTGCAAAAGTGAATGTGCGTCCACCTTTTGTTACCTTGGTAACACGGTTAATGGCAACAAGGCGATCTTTCAATTCGAGATCGTTGGTTGATTTTACTCTATTATTCTTATTTGCCATGATTCTTAAAATTTAAGTCCGCCATTACGAGCGGCGTCAGCCAATGATTTAACACGACCGTGGAACAAATATCCGTTACGGTCAAAAACTACTTCTGTGATACCGGCAGCAATAGCTTTTTGAGCGATAGCTTCGCCAACTTTAGCTGCGATTTCAATTTTAGTACCTTGCTCAATACCTTTTGATGAAGCTGAAGCAAGAGTTTTACCTGCCAAGTCATCAACGAGCTGTACATAAATCTGCTTGTTGCTGCGGAATACCGTCATGCGAGGACGTGCGGCGGTGCCGGACACTTTACCACGGATACGGGTTTTGATTTTATTTCTTCTTTGTATCTTAGATATCATGATTCAGTCTATTTTACTTATTTAGCACCTGCCGATTTACCTGACTTGCGGCGAATAACTTCACCCACAAACTTGATACCTTTGCCCTTGTAGGGTTCTGGCTTACGTAATGAGCGGATTTTTGCACACACTTGACCTAAAAGTTGCTTGTCGCCACTTTCAAGAATAATAAGAGGATTCTTATTTCTTTCAGTTTTAGCTTCAACTTTAACTTCTTTAGGAAGTTTAATATATATTGCGTGAGAGAAACCGAGTGAAAGTTCAAGCACTTGACCTTCTGATGAAGCACGGTAACCTACACCCACTAATTCCATTTCTTTGCGATAGCCTGTAGAAACGCCAACAACCATGTTGTTAATCAAAGCACGATAAAGACCGTGTTGAGCGCGATGTTCGCGAGCGTCTGATGGACGAGTGATTACAACTTGACCATCCTCGATTTTAATATCGAGGTCAGGGTTTACTTTTTGAGTAAGTTCGCCTTTAGGACCTTTTACTGTTACTACGTCGTTATTAACTTGGACAGTAACGCCTGCAGGGATTGCTATTGGAGCTTTTCCTATTCTTGACATAATTCTTACCTCCTATTGATTAATAAACGTAACATAGTACTTCGCCACCTATCTTAAGATCACGAGCTGCTTTGTTTGTCATCACACCTCTTGAAGTTGATAGGATAGCAATACCTAAACCATTTAACACTCGTGGCATATCTTTATAGCCTGTATATTGACGAAGACCTGGACGAGAAACGCGTTTAAGACCTTTGATAGCGTTTACCTTGTCTACAGGATCGTACTTTAAGGCGATCTTGATAGTACCTGCGGGGGTTTCACCCTCTATAAACTTATAATTAAGAATATAGCCTTGTTCAAAAAGAATCTTTGTGATTTCTTTTTTCAAGTTTGAGGCTGGAATCTCGACAACACGATGTTGAGCTTTGATTGCATTCCTCAATCTTGTTAAATAATCTGCTATTGGATCAGTCATTTTATTAATTGTTTAAATTGATTGGGGTTATCCCAACAATATTTAATACTCTCTGTATTTTTTTGCAAAGTGATCGTTTAAAATTACCAGCTTGCTTTCTTTACTCCGGGGATAAGTCCGGCAGAAGCCATTTCGCGGAATTGAATACGAGAAATTCCAAATTGACGCATATATCCTTTTGGTCGACCTGTAATGCTACAACGATTGTGCAAGCGAACAGATGATGCGTTTTTAGGAATAAGCTGAAGAGCTTCGTAGTCGCCAGCAGCTTTTAAAGCAGCTTTTTTTGCAGCGAATTTAGCTACGAGTTTAGCTCTTTTCACTTCGCGGGCTTTCATTGATTCTTTAGCCATACTTTGTTTTATTTAGCGTTTTTGAAAGGTAATCCAAATTGCTTGAGAAGAGCATAACCTTCTTCATCTGTATTAGCTGAAGTCACAAATGTGATGTTCATACCAAGCATTTTGGTAATG
Organism: uncultured Muribaculaceae bacterium; assembly: GCA_964497305.1. Lineage (GTDB taxonomy): Bacteria > Bacteroidota > Bacteroidia > Bacteroidales > Muribaculaceae > RGIG4079. The sequence goes on from CAZCEB010000074.1 coordinate 5,286, forward strand.
TTATCAATGTTGATTTCTGGGAAGATGATTTGCTCAGTGATACCAAGAGTATAGTTACCACGGCCATCAAGTTTTCCTTCAATACCTTTAAAGTCACGAATACGAGGCAACGCAATGCGAATGAGACGTTCCAAGAACTCATACATGTGGTCACGACGAAGAGTTACCATAACTCCAACCGGCATTTTCTTACGAAGTTTAAAGTTAGAAATATCTTTCTTAGAAAGAGTAGCAACTGCTTTTTGACCGGTAATTGCAGTAAGTTCGTTGATAGCAGTCTCAATGATTTTTTTATCTTGAGTTGCTTGACCGAGACCTTGATTGATCACGATTTTTTTCAACTTGGGCACTTGCATAACAGTGCTATAGTTGAATTCTTTCATAAGAGCGGGAACAATGCGCTCTAGATAATCTTTTTTAAGAGTTGTAGTGCTCATTATTTAATCTCCTCTCCTGATTTTTTAGAATAACGTACTGTAACTCCCTTATCATTCTTACGACGACCGATACGAGTTGGTTTTCCACTCTTAGGGTCTAAGAGACTGAGGTTGGAGATGTGAATAGGAGCTTCCATCTTAACGATTCCGCCCTGTGGATGTTTTGCATTGGGTTTAGTGCTCTTTGACACTACATTGATACCTTCTACGATAGCGCGTTGCTTTTCAACAAGCACAGAAAGTACACGGCCTTGTTTACCGCGATCTTCACCGCTAAGTACATAAACTGTATCGCCCTTTTTAATATGTAATTTACTCATTACTTAATTTATTCTACGGGTTAAAGTACTTCTGGAGCGAGTGAAACAATCTTCATATTTGTGGCACGTAGTTCACGAGCAACCGGGCCAAAAATACGAGTACCGCGAAGTTCACCAGCGTTGTTCAATAACACACATGCATTGTCGTCAAAGCGGATATATGAGCCATCGGGGCGGCGCACTTCTTTCTTTGTGCGAACGACAACTGCTTTTGATACAGTACCTTTCTTTACGTCAGATGAAGGGATTACACTTTTCACTGTTACTACAATGATGTCTCCAACTGATGCGTAACGACGACCTGTACCACCTAATACACGGATACAAAGAGCTTCTTTTGCACCGCTGTTATCTGCTACGGTTAAACGGGTTTCAGTCTGTATCATAATTATTTAACTTTTTCGATTATTTCTACTAATCTCCATCTTTTGGTTTTGCTAAGGGGGCGAGTTTCCATCAGCCTTACTGTATCGCCAACACTGCACTCATTCTTTTCATCGTGAGCATGGTATTTCTTTGTTTTATTCACAAATTTACCATAAATAGGGTGTTTTTCTTTCCACTTGATGGTTACAGTGATAGTTTTGTCACCCTTGTTGCTCGATACAACCCCAATACGTTCTTTTCTTAAATTTCTCTTTTCCATTTCTTGGGATTATTTAATATTAAGTTCACGCTGACGCAACTCAGTCTTAACGCGTGCAATCATTTTACGTTCATGTGTAATTTTAGCAGGGCTATCAAGAGGAGAAATTGAATGGTTAATCTTCAATTGAAGATATTCTTTTTCCATTTCAGCCAAACGATCTTTAAGATCTTGAGTGCTAAGTTCTTTGATTTCTTCTTTCTTCATAATCTTATACTATTACACATTTTGACTTGGATCATAATCACGACGTACTACAAATTTTGTAGTAACAGGGAGTTTTTGAGCAGCCAAACGAAGTGCTTCTTTTGCGATTTCAAAGCTTACGCCTTCTACTTCGATTAGCATACGACCTGGAGTAACAGGTGCAACGAATCCTTCTGGAGCACCTTTACCTTTACCCATACGTACTTCTGCAGGTTTTTTAGTAATAGGCTTATCTGGGAAAATGCGGATCCAAATTTGACCTTGACGTTGCATGTAACGAGTTACAGCCACACGAGCTGCTTCGATTTGACGTCCGGTAATCCACTTAGATTCCAAAGTCTTTATACCAAAAGAACCGAATGCCAACTGATTGCCGCGTTGAGCATTGCCTTTCATGCGGCCTTTCTGTTGTCTGCGAAATTTTGTTTTCTTTGGTTGTAACATTGTTGTTGATCAATTCAGGGTTTAACGGTTGTTTTTAGGTTTGCGGAAACCTCCACGACGAGATGCGCCATTATTTGCGCCACGTCCTTCTTTAGATGTAGTTGTGAAAGATGGAGCGAGATCGCGTTTTCCGTAAACTTCGCCACGACAAATCCATACTTTTACGCCGATAACACCTACTTTAGTGTGTGCTTCAACGAGAGCATAGTCAATGTCGGCACGGAGAGTGTGGAGTGGAGTACGTCCTTCTTTAAACATTTCAGAACGAGCCATTTCAGCTCCGTTTAGACGTCCACTAACTTGGATTTTAATACCTTCGGCATTGCTACGCATTGTTGAAGCGATAGCCATCTTAACCGCACGACGATAAGCAATTTTACCTTCGATTTGACGAGCTACTGTGCTTGCAACGATTTGAGCATCCAATTCAGGACGTTTGATTTCAAAAATGTTAATTTGTACATCCTTGTCAGTGATTTTCTTGAGTTCTTCTTTTAGTTTATCAACTTCAGAACCTCCTTTACCGATAATCAAGCCCGGACGTGAAGTACATACTGTAATAGTGATCAATTTGAGCGTGCGCTCAATAACAATACGTGAAACGCTTGACTTAGCTAAGCGGACATTAAGATACTTACGAATCTTAGAATCTTCGAGTATAGTATCTCCGTATTTTTTGCCGCCATACCAGTTAGAATCCCAACATCTGATGACTCCTAAGCGATTGCTTATTGGATTTAATTTTTGTACCATTTATTATGCTTCGTTTTTAG
>CAZCEB010000075.1:0-8072 GCA_964497305.1 uncultured Muribaculaceae bacterium
ATACACTCACGCAAATCAGAAACAAAATCATCAACAAACGGTTTATCGCACATAAATGTTCTATAGAACGCTTCTACTAGAAATTTCCCATCAATTGCTATTTTTTTGCGAATTTCTTCAAACCAATCATGCGGATCGTAACCTTGACACATAGACAAAACCATTAAAACAGTTTCGGTGGGTTTGTCAATACATTGACTAAACCTTTGAATGCTTTCTTTGTCATTCAAAAATTTATGAAACATAGTTTCCGGAGCGTCGTCACCCGGCAAAAAGCAATATTTCCAATTGATTCCTTCTGTATCAAGTTGGTTTCTCATATCTCCATCATATACCCCAACAAATTGATATCTCATTTTATCACTGTGAGGGAACTTTAAACGAGTAATAATATTACCTTCACCAGCTACTGATTCAATATCAAACTCCTTTAATAAATATGGCAATCCGTCATTTATAATTATAGTTAATAAGTCCGCAGCAACTCTATCTTCTACAAAAAATATTCCTTTTTGCTGATAATCGATGCCCAGAAATTGTTCGACTGATAATTCATCAGGCGGAGTATTTATTGTCACTTGATTTCTATATCTGCTCACAACTCTCACGCTTTCATTTTTTATATTTTTTAATATGTATGGTGAATGAGTTGTTAATATTACTTGTACATCGTTAGTAACTATATTTTGTGCCAGGAAATTAGCAAAATTACATTGAGAAGCAATACCTATGAATGTTTCTGGCTCTTCTATTAATAATATAGTTCCCTTTTCCGCACGATTAATACACCAAAACAGATAGAGCAAAAAATGTTCTCCCGTGCCCATATTTATGGAAGTATATTCCTCATCATCTACCACAACTCTAAAAAACGGGATCTCTTCGTCATAGCTATCAACATCAGCGCCATCAAATTCACGAATTCCGCATAGCTGATAGTCTTTGCCAACTATATAGTTTATGGAGTTCAATTCATCTTCGCTTAATTCATACTCCTCATATTGTGGTAATAATTCATCCAAATTGGTTTGAGTAATCATATAGTTTTGAATTTTTGTACTTGACTCAAAATCCATATATTTTATTTTTGAAATATCGAATGAATTATCAACAAGGCGTTCTGATGCCACGTTCGAGCATGATATGCTTGATCCGTTCAGCACGAAGGTACCCTGTACTTTTGTACCCTGAATTTTGTTTTCATCTTTAACCAAAAGAGGCATTCCAATAATAGCCTTAACAGCAGATACAATAGTACTTTTTCCAGCTCCGTTAAGCCCGCAAATAGCCAATATTCCTGAATTACACTGTATTTTGTTTATACCGTTTAAACCGAGCAAATCTATTTCAGAGAACGAATTATTATGAGTTATTTTATATACTTTTTTCCAATAATCCTGTGCCTTGGCGCTCCTCATTTATAAACATCCCCCCAAGAAAACTCCTCAGTGATTTTCTCTAACACATAGTTCATATTTTCATTTTCTTGATACATTTGCACTGAAAACTCAATCAATTGAGTTTTCTCATTTGAAAGTGCATCCTTAAATATGTTAATAATTATATCTCTATGTGTGATACCAATCGGGTCTGTTGTTCCTGTAGCACAACGTTGATTGAAGATATTCAAAACAGCATCGACATAAGGAAGCTTTTGTTGTAAAATGCGATACTCTTCCATCAAGTGAGAATCAGCACTCATACTTTTTCCTTTGATATATGTACGACAAAATTCAAAGGAAAGTATCAAACGCTCGAGCGCACCGTTATCCATTCCTAAATTTTGCCTAACAAAAATGAGCCAACTAAAAAGAGTCGCTTTATTAAAACGGAACTTGAATCCATTTATATCCTTTAAACATATAATAAACTTATCCAGCGTGTTTTTAACAATTTCTATACACTCGTCTGAAAAAGCAATCCCATGACGATAATAGTTTGAAATATCTAAAGATGTTATTTTCTTTTTTAATGTGGACATTTGAACTGTATAACATAACTTAGATATTATCTCATCGTATGCTAATCTGGAATTAGCAAAACCAATAAGTTCTGGTGTAGCGCCGCTTGAAATGAATAAATTAGCAAGGTATTTGACTTGATCTCTGGTAACACCTATATAAGCATTACGCTGTTCTGCTGAGGTTAAAGCTGAAGGTTGATTCAAGCGATAGAATAATTCAGCTGGCTCAGCAGGTTTATACTCGGTTAACCTTACTAGATTGATGCTATATTGCCTGAATTTTCTCTGCCACTCCGCAGGCAACTCACTATAACGTAGGCCATCCAACTTTCCTATATCGTCATCGGAGGGTTCAATTTTTCCATCTACTTTAAATTCATCTTTGTAAAAATCTCTAATTGCAGCGAGTCTTTGTTGTCCATCCAACACCTCATCTATACAATTAGCACCTCTCACAACATGTATAGGGGGGATTCTCCAACCTCTTAAAATAGAGTCAATTAACTTTTTCTTTTTTTGTATCGGCCAAATTTCACCTCTTTGAAAGTTTGGCTGTAAATCCATATCACCATTGACAATTCGATTCACCAATGTTTCTATTTCCAACTCTGTAGTCTGACACTTCATAATATCACTCCAATATATAAATTTTAATTATTTTTATTATGACCGCTAGATAGTATATTGTAAAAAACATATCGAGTGTCTACATTACTATTTAACGGTATTCTGATTTTTGATAATTTCAGGATTAAACATTGTCATATATACACCTTCGTTATCAAACGCAACAACGCGCTTGCGCCCCCAATCATATTCGCCGCCATAAGGAATATCGGATCGTGTACCAGTCGTTTAACCATAGATATATTCTCCTATGAACCCAATTGCCGAGATCCCCAAATTATTGTTCACGAAAATTTAATTTATATTGCTCTTTCAATAATTTCCATCTCGTATGTGCTTAAATATGTACTGAGGAAATTCTTCTTTTCGGTTATCAACTTTAATATGTCGTCCTCAGACATATCTTTTGTTGCATAACGGTGTAACTCAAAAAGCACCTGAATCTTTTGAACTGCCGACTTAGGAATGCCGAATTCAAGCAATATCCTATAATTAGATTGGACAAATTCATTCTCTATCATTTCAGCTACATACGAATAGTCTCCCGATGGGAGTCCTAGTTTTTCTGTTGCATATTTTTGTAATGAATCTACAACATTGATCCATTTAGGAGCCCTATATTGAAGCCAATTCTTTTGCAACGCAAACATCATTTCAATAAGATTGTCTGTTCTTTCTTGCATTTCCATAGGAAATTTTATGAACATATCGTCAATAGAAATAAACGGCACGCCTTTTTCTTCTGCGAGCTTTTTAGAGCGATATTCCAAATCACGTTCAATCATATCGTTGATTGTACTTTGGTAACAGCTTCCTACGATTTTGTTAACCACCCAACCTCGCGGACCGAAAGATTTTCGCTCATCTTCATTAGATAAATTATCCCAACACAATTCAAAGATGTAATTCAAGCGTTCATATAGATTGCCGTCTATTTTGTTCCAAATAATAAGCCTACGTTTCCCAGGTATAGCCAAATCTGCAAACAAACGATTTAAGATCGCTTCCTGTCCTTCAATTGAAACGGCATTTCTGATTAACAATTCTTGAAGCTTTTCATCTTTTAATCTAAAGTTGTGATACCTTTGAAGATTGTCATTTATATCTTTCACTTCCGATTCGTTTAGGTTCACAAGCACTTCAGAAGCTATTGGGTTTTGATCAAAAAATGGGAAATCTACTATTGTCTGTTCTTTTCGAGGCGGCTTGTGAAGATTGATCACTTTGCCGACGTAATGTTCCATCATTCGCCCGGCTCTTCCTTTTATGTTAGAATAATCAAAGTAGTCAATTTTCTTGTTTCCAATTTTATTGTCGTAGTAAATAACATTTTTAGCACTCGTATTTACTCCCTCAATAATCGTATTAGTGCAAAACAAATATGTGATTTTTTTGTCATTGAAATACTGAATCGTGGATGAAGTGATATGCTTAGGCATAGCTCCATCATGTACCGCAATTTTATATTGCAAACATTTTGCCAAAGACCATCTATATGTTAGGTTGTCATGAATCCAATCAACCAACGGCAAATAAGTCTTAGGCTGAACTCCGCGTGATATCAAACGTTCACAGTATGCAAACGCAAGATTACGCGCCGTTTTAGGAGAAGAGCAATAAATCAACGTTTGCTCATTCAAACCGTCTAGAACACTAAAAATATCTTCTTCGGAAACTTTACCTCCACGTTTTTTGTGAACGGATTCATATTGATTATCCACCTCAGTAATAACCATCGAAAAATCCGTTTTATAGAATACCGCATTATATTTTTCAGTGAATCCTTCCGGAATAGCATATATGTTAGGACCTAACATATAAAACCTACAGTTAGGATTCTCCATAACTCTAATAAATGCAGTATTTAAAATGTTATTTCTATTGTCTCCTCGTTTGCTGCTTAGTTTATAGAATTCATCTAAAATAAGCAAATCAATTTGAGGCATTCCGGGATACTCCAAAACTCTTTCTGCCGTAAGCAAAAAGATATTTCCCATGTCCTCCCTGTAATTTTGGGATGTCTTAACTATAATTCTGTAGTGTTCGGAGTATCTTTTCAGTTTCCTTCGTGTTTCATCCAAGAGCGCAAGTGTGGGCTGAATAACAACTATATTTTTATACTTGCGACTTGCGATGATTTCTTCTATCAGCATGCTTTTCCCAAAACTTGTTGGAGCACTTACAATAACATTAACTTGTTGTTCTATCAGATCTGCCAGTTTCTTTTGTTCGGCATGAAAATATCTTTCGGGTAAATACTCGGATTTGTGGTGCTCCAATCGTATTTCATCGCCTAAATCGCGACCGGTACTTCCTATCTTCTTCAAATAAGGATAAAACCCGGCCGCAGAAATAAGATCGCTAAAAATTGCTCTATAGCTATCCGATATGTTATCCCAATTATCGAGAAGACGAATTATTAAATCGCGACCATCTTGCTTTAATGATTCTTCTGCAGAATTCAAAAGGCGACTGATGTCAGTAGCCACTTCAAAGCATTCTTCATCAGTTAATACAGTATGGTTTTGAAGCTTTATCATTAACTCGTCTCTCATAACATCACCTAAACATTTTGCATGTTGTATATTTTAGTCAATATAGCCGATACAATTCGATTTTTCGACTGAACAGGCAATAGTATAAGTAGCGGCTGAACCCTTTCTTGATGTGGAAATGTATTATTCTTATCAAAAAACTCCTTCATTCCCACTACATGATCAAAATAAATGGACTCAGCTCTGCCGCTGGCATTTAGCTCATTTATTATTTCGGTTGCAATCTTATCCTCATATACGCACAATAACGGAATGTAAATCATATTAAGTTTATCTTCTAACCGTTTTGCAGAAGAAAGTTTGGAGATCCATTCCTCGCGCATTTGGTTGTTATGGATTAAGGCTCGACTTATTATAACAAACTGCTCTTTTAAATAATCGTGCTTAAAGTGCTTGTTCAAATCATCAATCAATGCTTTTATGCCTAGCTTGCCGTCATTATAGAACTTGGCCTCGCCCAAATATAATTTATCATCTAAAATATGAACCGCATCAAAGCCATGGGCCTCAACAGAAATAGAATCTTTAAAATATATTTTAGATATCAAGGGCAACGTCCCCTTCATATCTCTTAATATAAAGTGCAAAATCAGTTCGCTGAAAATACCTTTTGCATTATAAATCTTTAAAACTTCTTGATCCCACTCATCGTAAGGTGTTCCAGACTCTAAATACTGCTTTATCTCATTTATTCTCTTTATTTGAATAACACTTTTGGCAGTTTCTCTCACGTATTCCATGATGTTCGCATTAGGTATATTTCCGGCATCATATCCCATTGCATATTCAGGCAAATAATTCATAATAGAATTAACAAACTCTTTCTCCATATAATCATAATTGCCATCGTCTGTTAAATCCCAATTGATAAGCATACCATCAACATCATCTTGACCTACGTTTAGTACTAAAACCTGACTTTTTCCGTCTTCGTTTTTAACTTCCATCTAATCCACCTCGTTCAAATAAAAAGCATGTGTGCTATGGAAGGTAAACATATCCGCCGTTAGGACAATCAAAACTCTTTCGGATATGAACAATATTCATATCTTCATTCTGTCGTATTTTCCTAATCACACGTGTCCAATCTCTGTTTCCCGTACAAATGATAGAGAGAAATGAGACATCAAACTCTTTGCCTGGATTGCGAGAAAACAGTTTGATTAATCTGTTTCGGGCACCTCTTTCACTGAGAACTTCTGCAATCAGTTCGGTATCCAAATCCTGAAAATATGCTTTTTTGCCTTCATTGCACGGTTCGCACAATGTCCACAAATTTGATTCGGAATTATCTCCGCCGAACTCGACCGGAATTTTATGATCCACATGCAACTTAACGCCGTCTGATGCTCTCGCTCCGCACCGCTGGCAAATACTGTTGTCGCGCATCAAAATTCTATATCTCAACTTCGGAGATATGGTTACTCTGACATTACCGGTTTCGGAAGGTTCGCCGGAACGAAGAATATACCCATTTTTTGTTGTCTGTAAATCGTATCCTTCTTGACGTAACGAGCGCAACGATCTTGCCCAGTCGGAAATCACTGCGATTTCTCTCAGAGTCTCACGGTCTACCTCTTCTCCTATATGGTCTAACAAATAATCCAACATTCTTTTCTTTGCACCGGCCATAATTACCTCCTACATCAACTCAAACAATTTAGCTGCTATGCTTTTTATGATCGGAACGCATACCGTATTTCCGCATTGCTTGTATGCGTTTTCGAGAGAAACACCCTTAAAAGAATAGTCTTTGGGATATCCCTGAAAAGCCAGACATTCCATCGGCGTCAGCTTACGAATACCGAAATCGTCACGAATGATCGGAACGCGATCATGATATGTTCCCATATTCGCCTTCAGCGTAGGACAAATATCCCATTTTCGAGTGGCTATGCCGCTGTCATCAATTCTGTAAATCCCCTTTTTATCGACTATTTTCGCATTAAGCGTCTTAAAATATCGGCTCTCGGAGCCGTAATAATAAATATCATCATGTTTTATGCTTCGATCAATAATGTCATCAATGGTTGCTCTCAACGGAGTATATTGAGGGAATGAAAACCTATCACAATCCTCAATATCACGAAAAGCAACAATGAAAATACGAGAACGATTTTGAGGAATATTCACATCGGTTGCATTAATTACTCTGTATTTTACAGAGTAACCGAATTGTGCAAGTGTATTGTAGATAACCAGAAAAGTTTTCCCGTTGTCATGTTTCATAAGATTTTGAACATTCTCCAGAAAAACCACTTTCGGTTGCTTAACATCAATGAACCGCGCGATCTCAAAGAACAAATTACCGCGCGGATCTTTAAAGCCGCGGCGATATCCCATTACGGAAAACGGTTGGCACGGAAATCCTGCGATAAGTACGTTAATATCCGACAGTGTGAGCGGATCCACATTTCGAACATCATCTTCAATAAGGATAGTGTTCGGAAAGTTATTGCGATAGGTCTTGCATGCCGCGGCATCCAAATCGTTAGCCCAAGCGATCTCAAAACCTGCTTGCTCAAACCCTAAATCTATACCGCCGATTCCCGAAAACAAACTTCCAACCTTGACGTTGTCCATTACTTAATGAACCTCACTTGCAAGTTCAGTTTAAGATAATACTTACCGTTATCTTTGTAGATAGAGCCGAATTCATGACGGCTTGTACTACCAGTTTCAAACTTTGTATTGTTCAAAAGATAGCTTTCAAACTCATTACGGTTAAACAGGTGATAGCACAAAACCTCACCGTCTTCTCTGACAATTATGTACCCTCCCGTAGCATCGGCAGTACCATCCCAAGTCTTGGACGGCAACATTCCGAGCGCACATTCCGTCAACAGTTTCTTGAACTTGTAGCTGTAGAAGGGATGTCCTTTGGACAGATCATATTTTAAAGGATTGGTTGTATTCAAATGAGAAAT
>CAZCEB010000076.1:0-1187 GCA_964497305.1 uncultured Muribaculaceae bacterium
GTTATCCGCATTTCAGGAGAAGGAAACAAAAAACGTTTCACTGTACGCAAAATGAGTGATAACATCGGTGTTGAACGTATCTTCCCTATCGAATCTCCGTTCATCGAATCAATTGTTGTCAACAAGTATGGTAAAGTGCGTCGTGCTAAACTTTACTATCTTCGTGCTCTTACAGGCAAAAAAGCTCGTATCAAAGAGCGTCGCGTAGTAAACAAATAAGAAAACGCAACCAAACAATAAACCCTCGTTACTCATGAGTAGCGAGGGTTTATTGTTTTCACCACCCCTCAACAACCCAGCAATCGCTTGAGAGTATCAATTTGGGAGGTCCACAAATCCTCAACATCCTGTTCTTCACCGGCATCGGTAAAGTCTGTAATCGAAAGCATCGTAGCATCAGTTAATTCATTTACCGTTATGCGCATCTCAAAATAAGTTCCGGGAAGATCTTCATTCCACCTCAATTTGACATATATGCCCGTTCTCGTTCCAAGCAAATGAGCAGTTTGAAAACTCTTGCCCCATTTAAAAGTATATTCTTTGTTATTTATCTTTACTTCATCGGCAAACCATTGGTTGAGTCCGTTTTCAGTTGATATATAGTTCCAAAGGAGCATGACAGGCACACTTTTCATGTCATATTCAAACAGCAATTTCTTTTTTGTAGTTTCCATGCAGATTTATGATTGGCTATAATCTATTTTTCATGTTGCGAATTAAAAACTTTTTCGGCACATATCATATATAGCAAGTATTAAAAAGTATGTAATTAGGTAGTTTCTTCAATATATTAAGAGGTTTTTAATAAATTTCTGCTTTTTATTGGTCCAATTATGGCTTTTTAATCTTAAATTTGTAGTATAAAAACTATAACTATTACTATTACACATTATATTATGGGACTTTTTGACAAGCTTACAGAGAGAGCCAAGCAACAACGTCAACGCATAGTGCTCCCCGAAGGAACAGAACCTCGTACATTAACAGCTGCCGACCGCATAATTTCTGAAGGTATCGCTGATATTATTCTTATAGGCGATCCTAAAGATATTCATGTAATGGCTAAAGATTTGAAACTTGAGAACATCAATCGTGCAAAAATCGTCAATCCTGCCGATGAAACTGTTATCGATCGCTATGCTCCCATGTTCTTTGAATTAAGAAAAAGCAAAGGTATCACAATCGAG
>CAZCEB010000076.1:1197-8040 GCA_964497305.1 uncultured Muribaculaceae bacterium
CCCACTATATCTCGGATGTCTAATGATTAAAGCAGGTGATGCCGACGGACAAGTAGCAGGAGCTATGAACACAACCGGAAATGTGTTGCGCGCAGCATTCCAAGTAATTAAAACACAACCAGGAATCAATGTGGTTTCCGGTGCATTTGTAATGTTATTGCCGGAAGGCTCGCCCTATGGCACCGATGATATTCTTGTTTTTGCCGATTGCGCTGTAATTCCGGAGCCATCAGCTCCCGAATTGGCACAAATTGCGGTATCGGCTGCTCAAACAGCTCGCGACATTGCCGCCATTGAGCCTCGTGTTGCAATACTCAGCTTCTCAACCAAAGGTAGCGCTCGCCACGAACGCATCGATAAAGTTATCGAAGCCACTAAAATCGCACATGAAATGGCACCTGAACTCATTCTCGACGGAGAATTACAAGCCGATGCGGCACTTGTTCCGGGTGTTGCTAATAGCAAAGCGCCAAACAGTCCTCTAAGCGGACGTGCCAATGTGCTTGTGTTCCCATCTCTCGAAGTGGGTAATATCAGCTATAAACTCGTTCAACGTCTTGCAGGTGTTGAAGCCGTTGGTCCTATTCTACAAGGTCTCGCTGCTCCGGTCAATGATTTGTCGCGCGGTTGTTTCCCCGAAGATATTTTCAAGACAATAATTATCACATGTAACCAAGCCATCGGCTTAAAAAACAAATAATAAATCATGAAAATCTTAGTATTAAACTGCGGTAGCAGTTCTGTTAAATATAAACTCATTGACACAAGCGACAACAACACTCTTGCTGAAGGTGGTGTGGAAAAAATCGGTCTTGAAGACGGCTTTTTGAAATTCAAACGTCAAGATGGCTCTAAAGAAATTGTAGATCTTGGATTGACCGACCACAATGGTGCAATCAGCGCAATTCTTCACAATCTCACCGATGCCAAAGAGGGTTGCATTAAAAGTTTCGATGAAATTGATGCAGTAGGTCATCGTGTAGTTCATGGTGGAGAAAAATTCAACAAAAGTGTTCTCATCAACGATGATGTTATTGCCAAAATCAAGGAATGTTACAGCATCGCGCCATTACACAATCCCGCTAATATGACCGGAATTGAGGCAATTACTGCTCTCATGCCAAATGTTCCTCAAGTGGGGGTATTTGATACTGCTTTCCACCAAACAATGCCTGCAAAATCTTATATGTATGCATTGCCATATAAATTCTACAAAGAAGACGGAGTGCGTCGCTATGGATTCCATGGCACAAGCCATCGCTATGTTTCACAACGTGTGTGCCAATTTCTTGGTGTTGATATCAAAAAGCAACGCATCATCACTTGCCATGTGGGCAATGGTGGCTCTATCACTGCTGTAAAATTTGGCGAAAGTATAGATACTTCAATGGGATTAACCCCAACAGAAGGTCTTATCATGGGGACTCGTGTGGGAGACATTGACCCCGGTGCATTGGTGTTCCTAATGGAAAAGCACAATTACACAGCTGCTGACCTTCAACGCATCATCAACAAAGAAAGTGGTATTGCCGGTGTTACAGAAATATCTTCTGACATGCGTGAAATTGAAACTGCCGATAAAGAAGGTGTTGAACGCGCACAACTCGGACTTGCAATGTATGAACAACGCATCATAAAATACATTGGCGCTTATGCTGCTGAAATGGGAGGCGTTGATATTATTGTGTTTACCGGTGGAGTGGGAGAAAACCAAACAGGTGTTCGCGAAAATGTGTGCGCGCCACTCTCATTCATGGGCGTTGAAATCAACAAGGAAATAAACGACAAAACACGTGGCACAGAAACAGTAATTTCTACTGAGGCTTCAACCGTTAAAGTTGTTGTAATCCCGACTGACGAAGAGCTGATGATTGCTCGCGACACAGAAGCGATTGTTAACGGTCGCCAACCTGAATAATATATTTAAGGAGGTGTGTGTTAATCCACCTCCTTTTCTTTTAAACATTTATTCAATTAATATTTATATGACTAAAATTAAAGTCGCAATTGTTGGCTATGGAAATATTGGACGTTTTGTGCTTGAAGCATTACAAGAAGCGACCGACTTTGAAATCGCCGGCATTGTACGCCGAAATGCCAATAATAATCCGGAAGAGCTAAACAATTATAAAGTTGTTACCGATATACATGAGTTAGGGAAAATAAATGTCGCTATATTATGTACCCCCACGCGTGAAGTAGAAAAGCATGCTGAAGTTCTACTTGCTGAAGGAGTCAATACAGTTGATAGCTATGACATTCACTCAGGTATTGCCGATTTGCGCAATCGTCTAAACTCAATCGCGCAAAAGAATAATTCTGTTGCCATCATCTCGGCCGGATGGGATCCGGGAAGCGACTCGGTGGTACGCGCACTTCTTCAGGCAGCAGCGCCTAAGGGTCTGACATATACCAATTTTGGTCCCGGAATGAGCATGGGGCACACTGTGTGTGTTAAATCCAAGGAAGGGGTAAAGAACGCTCTTTCAATGACAATCCCTCTCGGGACAGGCATACACCGTCGCATGGTTTATGTTGAGCTTGAAGACGGCTACCAACTTGACGATATCGCTCGTGCGGTTAAAGCAGACCCCTATTTTGCCAATGACGAAACTCATGTTATGCAAGTAGCATCGGTTGACGAAGTTAAAGATATGGGACATGGGGTTAACATGGTGCGCAAAGGCGTATCGGGCAAAACTCAAAATCAACGTTTCGAATTCAACATGAGCATAAACAACCCTGCATTGACAGCTCAAATACTTGTAGGTGCGGCTCGTGCAACAATGCGTCAACGCCCCGGAGCCTACACTATGATAGAAATTCCTGTTATAGACCTACTTGCAGGCAAAAAAGACGAACTCATTCGCCATCTTGTGTAGTATAACTATCCTAAAAGTCGCATCTTTGCACTTTAAATTTTTTGACATAAACCAGAATGTTTGACAACATAAGCGATACAATTACATCCATAGCCAATTTTGTCTGTGGATATCCCCTATTCTTCTGGCTCATAGGTGGAGGGCTATTTCTATTTATTTATTCGGGAGCGACACCATTGCGCCGCATCAAGTGGTCAATAAAAGCTTTGCGCACAAAAGGTGCTACCGGAGAGGGGGAAATCAGTTCATTTCAAGCATTAATGAGCAGTATCTGCTCTACTGTTGGCATGGGTAATATTGCCGGTGTGGCAATAGCAATCTCTATTGGTGGAGCAGGTGCTATATTCTGGATGTGGGTGAGTGCATTGCTTGGCATGGCTACAAAATTCTTTGAAGGGACACTCGCAATAATGTATAAAGGTAAAGACAAAGATGGCAATACTCATGGAGGACCCATGTATATACTCACAGAAGGTCTTGGAAAGAAATTCAAGCCGATGGCTGTATTCTTTGCGATATTTGGAATGATAGGAACGTTATGTTTCATGCAAGCCAATCAGCTCACCGAATCTTTTATAACCGTTCTTGATGCTCCCGATACGTTCAAATTTCGATTGATTACCGGACTCATAATGGGAACAGGAGTATCAATCGTTGTATTAGGTGGCATCAAGCGCATATCCAAGGTCGCCACAAAGGTTGTACCCGCAATGGTGGGACTATATTTTTTACTTGTTTTCATTATTATCGTCTTGAATATAGAGTTGTTGCCAAAAGTGTTTCATCAGATAGTGAGCGAAGCTTTTAATCTTGACGCAGGGTTTGGAGCATTGGCATTTATTGCAATTACCGGAGCACGTAGAGCAATGTATGTCAACGAAGCCGGAGTGGGAACAGCATCATTAATGCATGGAGCATCACGCAACTCAGAGCCGGTGAGAGAAGGTCTTATCGCGATGATTGGTCCGGCTATAGACTCAGGGCTTGTGTGTACCCTCACATCAATACCCATACTAATGGCAATGGAAGTCAGCCCAATTGAAATTGAAGGTGTTAAAGGATTATATATAGCTCTCAACGCATTTGAGACTATGCTTCCCGGGTGGGGAGAATATGCTCTAATGGCAATAGTATTTATATTTGCTGTTACAACGATGTTCTCCTATTCTTACTATGGCACCGAATGTGCCTCATATTTGTTTGGAGAGAAAAAAGGAAAATACTACGACTATTTCTATCTATTTATGATTGTTGTTGCTTGTGTTATTTCTCTTGACCTCGTTGTGAGTATCATGGATATGGCTTTTGCATTAATGACTATCCCAACAATGTATGCGATACTTCGCCTCAGTCCAAAAGTGCGTCATGCAGCTAAAATTTATTTTACAAAAAACTAACATCATTTTATCATGCTTAATTATATCATTTGGGATTTTGATCCGGTATTAATTGACTCCTTTATATCATTACGTTGGTATTCACTAATGTTCCTAATCGGCTTCCTTATAGGATACAAAATCGTGGAAAAGATGTTTAAGCATGAAGGCGCACCTGAAAAATGGCTCGGCTCTCTTTTATTGTGGGTAATGGTGGGAACCATTGTTGGAGCTCGTTTGGGACATGTGTTTTTCTATGCATGGGACTATTATTCACAACATCCCATAGAAATTCTCTACACATGGGAAGGAGGTCTTGCAAGTCATGGTGGGGCCATCGGAGTCATTCTGGCGGTATTGGCATTCTCCAAATTCACTGCTAAACGCAACGCTTTATGGACATTTGACCGATTGGTCGTTGCTATTGCACTCGTAGGTGGGTTAATTCGCTTAGGGAACTTATTTAACTCTGAAATATTTGGGCATGCAACCGATTTGCCATGGGGCTTTATGTTTGTAAACTCAGCTGAATGGCATGCTTTATATAAAGGACAAGCCTGTCATCCAACACAAATCTATGAAGCGTTGTGCTATTTTGCTTTATTTGCGTTATTGATGTGGATGTATTGGAAGAAAAATGCACAGGCTCGTCCCGGACTAATTTTAGGAACGTTCTTCATCGGCACATTCCTCACTCGCTTCTTTATTGAATTTATCAAGAACGACCAAGTTGATTTTGAAGCAACAATGGCTCTAAACATGGGACAATGGCTAAGTGTCCCTTTTATACTCGCCGGTATTGGACTTATAATATACGCATTGCGACGTCCAGCCATTCACATAGACTTCCCTAACCGTTTCGCCGACGAAAAGAAATAAATCCACTTATACATCAGTAAGCACAATAGTGATATGCTCATTGGAGATAGTAGTGATGAGAATCCACATTCCGGAGGCGTTTAGTTGTTTGATTTCGGCGTGTTTGATTTCAACAACATTGCTATTAACACTCAATTGAGGATTATTCAAAACTCCCAATGCCACATTTCCATCAAACCTGAAATTTACAATCTCACCATTATCAAGATGCTGAATTGTGATTTTGTTTCCATTCTCAACCATAAACGCAACTCCAATATCATCGTATCTTAACGCTAATTCCGACGAAACATATCTCGATGTCGCATCTTGTAATTCTGCTGAAAAATCATAATCATCCTCAGGCTCCGATGGCTCATCTTCTTCAGCCTTAGAATTATCCAATACTACAACTTTACATTGCAAACGATATCCATCGGCTGTTACCCTCACAGTACATTCTCCCGCTTTAACTGCCGTAATATAAACACGATTACCGGATACGTTAACAGATACATTCGATGCACTTGCCACTGCCGACACGTTATTGGCATTATTAACTGTTATAATAGCCTGCTCTCCCTCAGAGATAATTAATTCTTCTTGACCTAATGATGGTGTTAACTCTTTTTCATCGCTACCACATGATGTTATAGCAAAAACAAATAGGCACAATAATATTTCACTTAGACGTTGCATCATTCTACAATCTTGATTTTTAGTTTTCCCTTTATTGACTGACTTGAAAATTTCAGTTCATGAATCCCTTTTCCTAATTCAGCTGGAACGACAAAATCTTGCGATACTGCCGAACCATTTATGCTCCACTCTGCATCTTCCGGAATTGACTGATGATAAAGGTCAATGCGTTCATCACTCAATCGATAAGTAGATTTTAGTGGCAAACGTTCAACCTCAACATCAAACGGATTGCCCGACTCAGACCCCCAAATATGCTCCACCAATTGAGGGTAATCAACAAACGGATTTCGATTACCTTGTATTTTCTCTACCTCAATATTTCGCGTACGCTCTATATCACTAACAGGATCTGCACGATGCCATGCTAATAGAATACGCTGAGCATATTTGTTTAGCGTCGGATAATCATTATTTAAGCAAAAATTCACACCTAATCCGCTCCATTGCGATGCCGGATAAATAGACAACATATACATTATCGAACGAGCAAAATCTCCCTTATAATCATCTGCCGGCTCATACATATTCACCTCTATATTGGCAATTTCTCCATATCCGGCTTTCCACACCCCATTATCATAGGTTGCATTAATGACCTTTCCAGGCGGATAATCCCGTTTGTTTTGAACGACCTCATCATCACATGGGATTAAGTTATATAAGTCAAACATCAATGCATCTCCATATTCATTACTATTTCCCCACCATGATACATTGACAATACAATCAACCGTCATCCCCGATGTTGGAGAAATGCCATCGACTGAAAAAGAACGTTTTTCATTTGAATACCTATCAAGAACACATCCCTCAAGATTATCCGTAAGGCGAAAAGCCTCCCACGCACCATCGACACCGATAAGTTTTGACAAATATTTCTGCGGACGACAATTTTCTGCAATTGCTTGCTTCAACTCCGCCCCACATTTACCTTGAAATGCTGAATAAACCGTCTGGGCGTTTACAACCACGCACAACGACAAAAAGAAAAACAAAATCTTATTTCTCATCACTCACTAATTTCC
>CAZCEB010000077.1:0-8011 GCA_964497305.1 uncultured Muribaculaceae bacterium
GAGTGGCAACATTATTAAGAGCCGCTTCACAATTGCCTTATAAATTGAAAATTGCCGGAGATGGACCTATTGGGAATAATTTAAGAAATAAATATGCTGATTGCAAGAATATAGAATTTTTAGGACATTGTGATGCTGATACAGTGAGCCGTTTAATATCAAATGCATGTTTCTCTGTGATCCCATCTGAATGGTATGAAAATAATCCATTAAGTGTTATAGAATCATTGTGCGGAGGAACTCCGGTTGTTGGCGCCAATATGGGTGGAATTCCGGAATTAATAGCCGATAATAATGGAATTGTTTTTAGCTCCGGTAAAGAGAAATCATTACAGGATGCAATAATCAAAGCATGGAATACTAAATGGGAATATGCTGTTATAAAGAAAAATTCTCTCTCTCGATTTTCGCCTAATGCTCATTATGAAGAGCTAATGCAAATATATAAATATTCTAAAGATTAACAAATACAATATAATAACTACTATTGCCGTTATTTAATTAATAAATCTTTGTATTTATTAAGATAGCTATCTATGAATAATTATAACGTAAAACCTACTGATGCATCAATAATATTGACGTATAGATGTCCTATGCGTTGTAAGATGTGTAATATTTGGCATTATCCAACTGATAAAAAAGAAGAGATTAAAGCAGAAGATTTAAAGTCTTTGCCTCAATTAAAGTTTATTAATTTAACCGGAGGAGAGCCATTCATAAGAGAAGACCTTGCCGAAATAGTTGAAGAATGTTATAAACACACAGATCGTATAGTTATTTCAACATCGGGATGGTTTGAAGATCGAGTTGTGGAGTTGGCTAAAAAATTTCCCAATATAGGTATTCGCATATCGATAGAGGGATTGAGTTGTAAAAATGACGAGTTGAGAGGTCATCAAGGTGGATTTGACAAGGGGCTTCGCACATTGTTGACGTTGAAACATATGGGATTAAAAGATATTGGCTTTGGTTGTACAGTATCTAATAATAATTCCAAAGATATGTTGTCATTATATCAATTGTCATTATCTCTTGGATTGGAGTTTGCAACTGCAGCATTCCATAACTCATATTATTTCCATAAAGATGATAATGTGATTACCAATAAAGATGAGGTGTGCAAAGATTTTGAGCAACTTATCGAATGGCAGTTAAAAGAAAATCATCCAAAATCATGGTTCCGTGCATTCTTTAACATGGGCTTGATTAACTATATTGAGGGTGGACGTCGTATGCTTCCATGTGAAGCCGGTTCTGCCAATTTCTTCATAGATCCATGGGGTGAAGTGTTCCCATGTAATGGATTGGAAGAAAAGTATTGGAAGGACTCAATGGGTAATATCCATGATGCCGATTTTATGACAATATGGAATAGCGAGCAGGCTCAGAAGGTAAGAGAAAAGGTGCGTCGTTGTCCTAAAAATTGTTGGATGGTGGGTACAGCATCTCCTGTAATGCACAAATATATAAAACACCCAATGAAATGGGCGCTAAAAAATAAATTGCGCTCATTACAAGGAAAACCTGCATGTTTGGATAAAACATGGTATGATGTAGGTCAAGATCCGACACAAGGAGATTTGAGAGAAAAATTTTAGAATAGACTTGGATGAAAATAGTTGTTATAGGCACTCGTGGGATTCCCAACATATTGGGTGGGGTTGAGACTCATTGCGAGGAGTTGTATCCGCGCATTGTGGCTATGGGACATGATGTTACAATCATGCGTCGCACACCTTATATTAGTGCTGATAACAAGATTTCAGAATATAAAGGCGTAAAGTTGGTTGATGTATATGCTCCTCGTAAGAAAAGTGTGGAGGCGATAATACATACATTCCTTGCTGTAATAAAAGCACGCCGACTAAATCCCGATGTGTTGCATGTTCATGCAATCGGTCCGGCTATCATGGTACCTTTTGCTCGTCTTTTGGGATTGAAGGTTGTAATGACCAATCATGGTCCTGACTATGACCGTCAGAAATGGGGACGTCTTGCAAAATTTGTTCTTAAAACAGGAGAATGCTTTGGCTCCAAATTTAGTAATAGGGTGATTGTTATATCAACTGTTATTGCTAATATTCTAAAATCAAAGTATAACAGATGCGACACCGACTTAATTTTCAATGGCGTAAATAAGCCAAATAAATCGGCAAATGTTGATTTCCTTCAATCAAAGGGTATTGTTCCCGGGAAATATATACTCGCGTTGGGACGTTTTGTGAAGGAGAAAGGTTTCCATGACTTGATAGAGGCATATAAAGCGCTTGGCGATTGTGGCTATCAGTTGGTTATAGCCGGTGATGCTGACCATGAAGATGATTATTCACGCAAGTTAAAACAACAAGCAAAAGAAACCGGAGTAATTCTTACAGGGTTTATAAAAGGGGAAAATCTCAATCAGATAATGTCAAATGCCGCATTATTTGCCATGCCGTCTTATCATGAAGGATTACCGATTGCGTTGCTTGAGGCTATGAGTTATAATATAGATGTGCTCGTGAGTGATATCCCGGCAAATATATTGAAATGTCTGTCAAGCGAAGACTATTTTAGAGTAGGTAAAGTAGATGAACTTTCTGCTCGAATGACTGAAAAAATTGCTAATTTACAGCTACAGCGACAATATGACTTGTCTGATTATAATTGGGATAAGATTGCAACGCAGACGATAGAGGTTTATAAATCAATATAGAAAGGGACTCGGTAGAGTCCCTTTTCTTGTTTAGCGCTTGTCTTCGATGCCGAATTTGAGCCATTGAGGCTGTTCGTAGTTGGTTTTTATCACTTTCTTAATGTCTCTCATTGCTGAAGTGAGAGTTTCAAGTGATTGGTGTGCTGATGAAGATTTTTCTGCTACTATTTTACGTAGGTTGTCTACTTCGGCACTTTTTTCTGCCGTCTCATTGGCGATTGTAGTTAATTGATCGAGTTGCTCGATTGTTATACCATGCTTTTTTGCGTCATCTATATTGTTTTTGACACCATTAGCTAAAGCGATTGCTTTGCGCACGTTTTCATCGTAAGTTTTTGACATAATTGATAATGTTTTAATTGAATTGCATTATAAATTTAGTCAAAAATTAATTTTATGGCAAGCAGTATAATAGAGGGATAGATATGATAATAATGACGTTAACTCTTTGATGCTTAACATTTTGAAAAATGGTTAATTTTTCAAAATATTAGTTTTCCATTTAGGTATAGTAAATCGAAATTCAAGACCGCCTTCGGCTCTGTTTCTGACCGTAATGTCGCCTCCGAATGATTTGATTGTGTTTTTAACAATAGGCAGTCCGAGCCCTGTGCCACCGGTTTTGCGAGAGCGCCCAACGTCAATGCGGTAGAATCGCTCAAAAAGGTGTGCTAAGTGCTTTTCGTCAACTCCCACACCATTATCATAAAATCTGAAAGTATAATAATCCTCGTTCTCGTTATCTAAAATCAGCCCCATTTCTGTGCCATGAGAGTATGTTGCGGCATTTTTAATTAGGTTAAGCAACGCTTCATTGAGTAAACCTTGATTGGCTTTTACTATACATGTTAAAGGAATGTCATATTTGAATGAAATTTTATCGGTTATAGACATCGCTTTTATGTCGTTGGAGATGGAATAAACAACATCATGAACATTTACCTCGTTGGTTGGAATAATTGTAGCTTCGTCAAGGCGTGTAATTGTGGATATGTCATTTAGCAGGGCGCAAAGTCGAGCAACGTGTTGTTGTGTCTGCTCAATAAAATGTCGTTGAGTTGCGGCGTCCATTTGAGGGTCATCGAGAATTGTGTCGATATAACCTTTTATGATTCCAATAGGTGTTTTTAGCTCATGATTTATATTGTTGGTGAGTTGTCTTTTGATGCGACTATTCTCCTCGGTTGCATGTTTTGCAATGTGGTGTTCTTGTTCGCTTTTTTCAATTGCAACTCCTCGTTCTCTGTATATGCGTATTATTTGGCTGAAAATTTCGCCTAATTCATCCGATGGGAATTGAGTTGTTGTTATGGTTAGGGGTTGGTTGTTTGCAACTTGATTTGTAAAATCTCGCAATAGGGAAATATTTTTGCTTAAATGTCTTGATCCATTGTATATTAGTGCTATTGAAAATGCCGATAATATAGCTATAACAAACAACAAACTTGAGGTAAGTGCATCATATCGGTGTAGAAAAAAGATGAGGGTTACTATTATGATGCATAATAGAATTGTGAGAGGGAAAAATAATTTCCATTTATAACTAATATGTTTCTTTAAAGCCATATCCGTATCCCAATCGAGTTACAATATTTTGCCCATATTCGCCAAGTTTTTTTCTCAAGCGAGTAATATTTGTGTCGATTGCACGTGTTGTTACCATGATATCGCCCGACCACACCTGTTTGATGATCTCCTCTCGTGTATATACCCGATTTCGGTGAGTCAGGAAGAATAGCAATATGTCATATTCGGTTTTGGTCAGATTTACCGATTCTCCATTTATAATACATATTTTTTCATTGCGATTGATTCTCAAGTTGCGGAATGTGATGTCGGGTTCATAAGTGCTGCGTGATACATTATAGGCCCATTGCTGAGCAATATGAGAGCGACGCAATACAGCGCGCACTCGTGCAAGTACTTCGCTGATTACAAATGGCTTGGTGATATAATCATCGGCACCGATGTTTAGCCCCATGACTTTGTCATCTTCATCATCAAGTGCTGAACAAAAGATAACGGGAGTATTTTCTGTGGCAACTGAATTTTTGAGTCTTTTGACAAAGTCAAAGCCACTCAAGCGTTCCATCATTATGTCAACGATAAATAATGAATAGTTTGACAAGTCAAGAGTTAAGGCTTCTTCTGCACTACCGACACATTCAGCGTCATAACCTTCTTTTAGTAGATTGTATTTCAAAATTTCACATATTGACTCTTCGTCGTCAATAACAAGTATTTTAATTCTCATAATGGTTATGTTTGTGTCGATAAAGTTACAAAAAGCGGTTGAATTGCAAATATATTCAGCGTTAAATAGAGTTAATGTTGAAACATTACTGTCTTGATTTTGTTCTAATGGTATAATTACTATATTTGCACTGTGTTTTCATGGTATTAGATTTAAGGTTAAGGGATTACCGGTTGTCGTGAGACAACCGGTTTTTCTGTTCTTCTGATAGAGGAAATCGTGAGGTGGGGAGTAATATCCATTTGCCCGAAATGCTGTCGGATGTTACAAATAATGCAGAGGTGTTACAATCGCCTTCTATCATTTCAACTGCGTCCATGAGGGGCATTGCCATGCATGCAGTAGCCAATGCATCAGCTTCCATAGCCGATGGGGCGATGACTGTAACACTTAATGTAGATGTTGAAACAGGTTTTCCTGTCAATGGATTTATTGTGTGTCCTATTTTCCCTATTGATGTATTTTTAAAATTGCGATAATTCCCTGATGTGGCAATTCCGCAATCACTCACAGTAATTATTGCCATTTGGGAATGATTAATTGATGAATCATTGTCAGTTGGTGCGTCAATCATAATGTGCCATGATTGTTTTTGAGAGTTAACTCCCGATATTTTGATTTCGCCTCCTATTTCAACCATGAAATCCTCACATTGATTGCGTTTAAACATCTCTCCAATTAAATCACAACCATATCCCTTTGTGATTGCACTGAAATTGAATTCGGTTGCATGATGCTTTTTTTCTATATGGTTATCGTTGAGGAAACATTCGCTAATTCCCACAAACGGCATTACACTGTCTATTTGAGCTTGGGTGGGTAATGTTGACTGTTTTTTATATCCAAATCCCCAAAGATTGATGAGCGGAGCTACTGTTGGGTCAAATGCTCCATTGCTTTTTTTGTTTATTTCCTGTGATTTTAGAAAAACGGCTTTAACAAGAGTATCTATGAGAAGTGTTTCGTTGCGGTTGATGCGACTGATAGTGGATGTCTCGCAAAATGGCGATAATGATAATTCAACCTGTTTTAATGTTGCGATAATGGAGTCAGACAGATCTCGGTCAGATTTATATACAATGTGGTAAGTCGTTCCCCATGTTGCGCCATCGCATTGACGATATTGGTTTGACGAACAAGAGATAGCGCCATAGCAGGTAATGATGATGATAAATAGTTGCCGGAGTCTCATGTTTGATAAATTTTTTCAAAAATAATAAATTCCTTGCAAACATTTTGTAACTTGTAGCGTTGTTTTAATAGAGGACAGTGCAAATAGATGTACTAACCCTTTTTATTAATTAGCCAAATACAAATTATAAAACTTTTTTATTATGAAGACTTCTTTTTTATTTCTTGCACAAGGTTTTGAAGAGATAGAAGCCTTGACTGTCGTTGATGTGATGCGCCGTGCCGGGATGGATATAAAGATAGTTTCTATAACTGACGAATATAAGGTGATTGGGGCTCATGGAATATCAGTAGAAGCCGATAAGTTGATTGCCGATGTCGATCTTTCTGATGCAGAATGGCTCATAACTCCAGGAGGAATGCCCGGCTCTACAAATTTGGCTAATTGCGACAAATTGTGTGCAGCTTTAAGCAAGCATCATGCAAAACAAGGGAAAATAGCGGCGATATGTGCGGCACCGGCAGTTGTGCTTGCTCCACTTGGGATCCTTGATGGAAAAGATGCAACATGTTATCCGGGATTTGAGGATAATTGCCACAAAGCTATCATGCGCGACACTCCGGTTGTGGCTCTGAATAATTTGATTACGGCCAATGGCCCTGCTGCTGCATTGAGATTTGCTCTTGCTATTGTTGCAAATTCGATGGGCGAGGGAATCGCTAATGAGGTGGGATGTGGAATGTTGTTTTATCCCAAAGAAGTGAATTTCTATTTCTAAAACAAAAATATAGAGAACGAGAGAAGATTGCGGCTTAGCCGCAATCTTTTTTATTTGGTTAAAAGAGCTATCTTTGTGTAATGATAAAGGAATTGCGACACATAGTGTCTATGGTGTTAATTGCGATAGCGATTGTATCGTGCAATCGTGATGTTGCGACGATGGAAACACTGTCGCATGCCGAAACAATTATGCAAGAGCATCCCGACTCGGCGTTGTCGATATTACAGGCAATCGACACCGAGACAATCTCCACCAACCGCTGTCGAGCGCTTCACGCCCTGCTCCTCTCCCAAGCCTATGACAAAAACTACATCGACCTAACTAACGACTCAATTATCGCCATCGCCGTTGATTACTTCGCCGATAGCGATGAACATCACTATGCCATGCTTGCCCACTACTACCATGGCCGTATTTTTGAAAATGCAGGTGATATTGCATCTGGTATAATCCAATGCCTCGAAGCAGAAAAAAGAGCTCTTTTAAAAAATGATTATTTTTATCTAGGTATGATTTATGGGGCAATCTCAGATTGTTATAATAAAGCGTATAATTTTTCAGAAGAGCGAGATTATGCACTGTTATCATTAGAGTCATTTATAAATACATCAAACGACTTATATATAAGGTATGCGTATTTGTCATATGGAATTTCGTTAGTAAATTGCAAAGAGTATTTTGATGCAGAAATGCTTTATGAAAAATTGCTAAATACAACAGAATATGTGAAAGATGATGTATTCTATAAAAAGATAATATCAAATGTTATCCATTTAAAATGGATAAATAGAGATTATTTCGCAATTAGAGAAATTATACGATCTAATAACAAATATGAATATGATGCATCAACATATGCTATAATAGCTGATTTATATAAATTTGAAAATAAAATAGATAGTGCACAAATATATCTAAACATAGCAAAGGATTTGATAGAAACTCAACGAGAAAAAGCAATAGTTAAACAAGTTGAGTATGACTTAATGTATTATAATCAAAATTATAATCAGGCTAAACAGAGCTTAAATGACATCAATAACATTCAAAATGAAGAAATCCGAAAAATTTGGGAACAATCAGTAATAAAAAGTCAAAGAGATTATTTTCAACAAAAAACAGAATTAGCTGAATATAAAAATCGTG
>CAZCEB010000078.1:0-7956 GCA_964497305.1 uncultured Muribaculaceae bacterium
GATGATATGTGTAGAGTAGATCTCGTATAACCGATGTATTAGGTTCTGTATATGCACTCAAAACAGAACTGCGATTTTTGGTATCTTCAAATGCTTTCCATCCGCTTTCTCCTGATGATTGAGCCATCAAAACAACATTTTCTGCCCGTTCATAAAATTGTTCGCCTCCCTTTAATGAAAAACTATCAAAATCGATTGCTAAAATGAGGTAAGCATAAAAATTTAGAATTGCAGTCAGGTTACTTTCCATTGAATTTTCAGAGAAAACAAGAGGCTCATTTTCTTGGTAAGTAAATTCGACTTTTGAATCTTTGAAATTAATGAGAGTCGTATTATAAGAACTATTATATACAGGTCTTGTCGATTGGATTTGTAGGTCTCCAATCATTGTATTATCATAATACTCCTTTATTGTGAAAAATAATTTACATTCAATTTTCTCATTTGGCGCAAATTGAGCTTGAGAAAATTTTGTGGTATTCATATAATCATTGATTGCAGCTTCAAGAGTAGTGAAAACTTGCTTGTTTGTCCCTTGTACTTGCTGAGAATTAATCTCAACTTTACAATTTAACTCTTGTGCAACAGAAGATGTAACACAAAAAATCGAAATAAAAGAAAAAACGATGTATTTAATGTATTTTCTCATTATTTTAAAATTGCATCAATAATATCTTTTGCGACATCAATTTTTGATTTCATGGGAAAATCTTGTCGATTTCCATTAGCAAAGAAAATAGATACTTTGTTAGTGTCTGTTCCAAATCCGGCTCCTTTATCTTGTAACGAATTGAGAACGATTGCGTCAAGATTTTTACGTTTTAGCTTGTCTTGAGCGTTGGCTATTTCATTATTCGTTTCAAGAGCAAATCCAATTAATTTTTGTTTTTCAGTTTTAACTTGACCTAAAGCTGCTGCAATATCAGGGTTTTTGACGAGTTTAATGACAGGAATATCATCTTTTTCTCTCTTGATTTTTTCAAGTGCAGTCGTTTCCGGTGCATAGTCAGCAACAGCAGCACACATTATGGCAATATCGGCTGATGAGAAATTTTTAATGCATTGAGCATGCATTTCTTTGGCTGATTCAATGCTTATGACTGAAATTGCTGGATGCGAGGTCTTGATAGCTACAGGTCCGCTTATTAATATAACTTTTGCTCCTCTATTGGCGACTTCTTCAGCAATGGCATATCCCATTTTCCCAGTAGAATAGTTGCCAATAAACCTTACAGGATCAATCTTTTCGTATGTAGGTCCGGCTGTAATTAAAACAGTCTTCTCTTTTAAATCTTGACTTTTTTCAAAAAAACTTTCAAGTTGAGCAACGATGCTTTCCGGCTCTGCCATTCGCCCTTTTCCTACAAGATGGCTTGCTAACTCTCCTGATGTAGGCTCAATAATATGATTACCATATGAACGGAGTAAACCAATGTTCCGTTGTGTTGTAGGATGGGCAAACATATCTAAATCCATTGCCGGAGAAACAAAAACAGGGGCTTTAGCTGAAAGGTAAGTAGTGATGAGCATATTATCGGCAACGCCATTAGCCATTTTAGCTATTGTTGATGCTGTAGCAGGGGCTATTACCATTGCATCAGCCCATAGCCCAAGATCAACATGACTATGCCATTCTCCGGTGTTTGCGGTGAAAAAATCACTAACAACCGGTTTGCCACTAAGGGCAGATAAAGTTACAGGAGTAATAAATTCTTTGCCTGAAGGGGTTATTACAACTTGGACCTCAGCACCAGCTTTAATTAACAATCGAAGAAGATATACCGATTTATAGGCGGCAATACCGCCTGAAATTCCGAGTATTATGTGTTTGCCTTTCAGCATTATATGCCTCTTAATTTAATGTTTGTGAAAACGTCTTTGGTATTCTGAGGAAAATCTCCTTGCATGATCCAACTATAATATCCTGGATCTTGTTTTAATACATCAACGACTAATTTGCCTTTATATTTGCCGAAGTTTATAATTTCTTGCTTGTTCTCATTGTAAATTACACGTCCGGCGAGGTCGACATTGCGATTTTGTGATGAAAATTCCGACAAAGCAATGATATCGTTAGGCAAATCTTCATATCTGTCAAGTTGAGCTTTTAAAACTTCGTATGTCGCACGAGTATCGGCGCTTGCTGAGTGAGCATCAGTCAAATCTTTTCCACAATAAAACTTATAGGCAGCAACGAGTGTGCGTTGTTCTTTCTTGTGAAATATTGTTTGAACATCAATAAAATTAGGTTTGGTAAAATCATATTTCACTCCTGCGCGTTGAAACTCTTGATCAAGCATGGGAATGTCGAAGCGATTGGAGTTGAAACCGGCAATATCGCACCCGGTAAAGCTTTGAGCAAGATCTTTGGCAATCATTTTAAATGTGCGACAATTTGCGACATCGGCATCAGTAATGCCATGTACTGCTGTGGCTTCGGCAGGAATTGGCATTTCCGGATTAATGCGTAATGTACGTTCAATTTCTTCGCCATTAGGCATGATCTTAATCATTGAAATTTCAACAATACGATCCTGTGTGATATTAGTCCCTGTTGTTTCAAGGTCAAAAAATATAATAGGCTTTTTTAGATTTAGTTCCATTTCTATGATTTGTGGAATTAAAACTCAGAAACAGTCATTGGCATCAATAACATTAATAATTCACTATCGCTATCATTTTCAGATGGAAGGAATACACCCGGTCGACTTGGATCTGATAGTTTAATAACGATATCGCTTGTTGATAATGTTCCAAATATTTCAATCAAATAGGGTGCGCTAAAGCCAATAACCATTTCGCTTCCTGTAAAATCACATGGAACAGATTCCCATGCTGATGTTAGGTAGTTGTTATCTTGAGCTTTCATTATGAGTTTGTCGGGAGTGAGTTTGAATTTCACAAGTCCGTGTCCGGGGTCAACAAATACCCCTACACGACGCACTGCGTTCAAGAATGAATGGCGATCAATTGTTAAAGTATAAGGGTTATTGGCGGGAATTACTCGATTATAATCGGGGAATGTTCCCTTGATAAAACGGCAATTAAATGTGAATGAAGGGCTTTCAAATGTCGCACTTTTTGGCTCGATTGTAACTTTAACCTCTTGCTCTTTTGCAAATACGTTTTTGATAACAGTTGCCGGTTTGATAGGAACAATGCATGATCCTTCTACGCCGGGAGCTGACATTTCATTGCGATATTTCACAAGTTTGCGAGTGTCGGTTGCTACAAATGTAATTGCATCGGGTTTGATGTCCCAAAGAATACCCATCATTTGTGGACGAAGATCATCGTTCCCTACAGCAAAAAGTGTGTTGTCAATACCCTTTATGATTTGTTCAGTTGGACATGTGAATTCAAGTTTTTCAAAGTCTTCGCCATCATTGTTAATTGAAGGGTATTCATTTCCATTTAGGGCAATAAGGTTATAATTGCCACTTGGATATGTAATTTCTACAGCAAGATTATTGTCATTGATGTTGAATGAAATGCCTTGGTCGGGCATCTCTTTAAGCAGGTCTACAAGACGACGAGCATCAATACAAAAACTACCGCTACCTTCGGCTTCAGTTACAGGAACACGTGCAGTCAAACGATTTTCAAGGTCAGATGCTGTGATTGTTAATGTGTTTTCATCAAGAACGAAAAGGAAATTGTTTAGGATTGCCAATGCGTTCTTAGAATTAATAACTTTGCTCACTGAAGAGACGTAGTTGTAGAGTGTCTTGCTTGGGACATTAAATTTCATATCGGTATAGTTTAAATATTTATTACAAATTATTGATAACAAGCATCTTGATATTTTAATACAAAATGGTGTTATTTAATTTACAAATATAGCTATAATTTCTGAAATAAAAAATACCCCCATAGCAGAGATGTTATGGGGTATATGGATGTTGTGAATTGATATTTTAATTACCAGATGATGACGCGTTCTTCTGCGGGGCGATACATTGCGTCGCCTTTTTTTATGTCAAATGCTTGGAAAAATTCCTCGATATTGCGCAGTGTTGCGTTAACACGCCAGCGACCGAGAGAGTGGGGATCGGTTTTTGTGCGAGAGAGTATTTCTTCATTGCGAATGTTTCCGGCCCAAACGTTTGCGTATGCAAGGAAGAAACGTTGTTCTGGAGTGAATCCATCAATAATTTCAGCCGATTTGTCTTTTTGTGAATTTTTGTAAGCTGTCATAGCAACGCGAAGACCTCCTTGGTCAGCAATGTTTTCTCCGAGGGTGAAACGTCCGTTTGCATGAGTATTTGTAGCTTCATCGACAACTACACTATCAAACTGAGCAACAAGGATATCGGCAAGAGCATTGAATGCAGTTGCATCTGATTCTACCCACCAATTTTTAAGATTACCATCTTTATCAAATTGACGACCTTGATCATCAAATCCATGAGTCATTTCATGTCCGATAACAACACCTATAGCTCCATAATTTAGGGCATCATCAGCTTCAGGATCGAAGAATGGAGCTTGAAGTATTCCGGCAGGGAAACAGATTTCATTAGAAAGAGGACTATAGTAAGCGTTTACTGTTTGTGGAGGCATGTACCAACGAGTTTTGTCAACAGGTTTACCATAGTCTGCAAGGCTGAAATCAACATTATGTTTGATGGCAGCTTGTACATTTTCCCAATAAGACTTAGATGGGTCGATTGTCAAATCAGAGTAATCTCTCCATTTATCTGGGAATCCAATCTTAACGGTAAATGTCGATAGTTTTTCGTGGGCTTGAGTTTTGGTAGAGTCGCTCATCCATGTTAAAGCATCAATATGTTGTCCGAGAGCTTCTTTAAGATTGTTTACAAGGTCGAGCATTTTGTCTTTAGATGATTGTGGAAAATATTTTTCAACATAAAGTTGTCCGAGAGCTTCACCGAGTAAACCATTAGGAACTGCAAGTGCACGTTTCCAGCGAGGTTGAAGTTGTTGAACACCGGAAATCACTTTGCGCAATTCAAAGTTGGCATTGATAAAATCATCACTTAAATAGCTTGCTGCTGATGCTATATATCCGGCAGTAACATAGTCGCGCAATGCTTCTTCGCTTTCTTTCCCAAGAATTTCATTTACAGCAGCAAGAGATTTTGGTTGTCCTATAATGACTATTTCGATGCTGTCAATACCTTGTTTTGCAAAATAGCGTTTTAAATCAACGTTAGGATAGTCTTTTGCAATTTGCTCTAATGTCATGGGATTGTAGCTTGCAGCAGGGTCGCGTAGCTCTTCACGAGACATTGCAGCTTTAGCAAGAACTGTTTCAATTTTCATTACGTTATCGACTACACGTTGTTGAGCAACTTCGTCATAACCAACAAGACCGGTAATGGTTTTAAGGTATGTTTTATAGGCTTCACGTATAGAATTGGTGTTTTCGCTATCTTCGAGGTAGTAATCACGATCTCCAAGGCCAAGACCACCTTGACTCCAATACATGGTATTCATGTCTGAATTCATCATGTCGGCATCAACGCCTGTTCCGAAAAATGCATCAACACCCACCATTGTAGCCATGAGTTCAATGAGATCATCACGTTTTGTGTTGTTGATAGTTTCGATATCTTTCATGATAGGAGTGGCTCCTTGTTCGTTAAGGCGAATGCTATCCATTCCCATAGCATATAGGTCTCCAATTTGTTGTGCTGCTGATCCTACGACTGCATTTTTTGTGTCAAGACCTGTAACAAGTGATTTTACTTGTTCACGAGTGTTTTCTCCGAGTTGATCAAATGTACCGAAACGAGAAAATTCAGGTTTTAGCGGATTAGCTTTCATCCAGCCACCGCATGCATACTCATAAAAATCTTCTTGAGGGGCTACCGAATCATTTAGATTGGCGCGATCCACTCCTTTGGGTGATTTAGTTGTGCACATTGTTATCGTTGATGCAAAAGCGATAGACAAAACTGCATAAGAAATCTTTTTCATTTTGTCAATGTTGTTAAATAGGTTAATTATTATTGTTTTTTTAGTTCTTCATATTCCATGGTGGCTAATTCCCACATACTCATTGCATTTTCAAGTTGCTTGTTTTTAGATGCATGTTGTTCAAAAATGTCATTGCCGACTTCTCCTGTAGCAATCATATTTTCAATTTCGGCAATTTCAGTTTCAATGCGAGATATTTCAGTTTCAGCTTCAGCAACTTTTTTTTCGGCACGTTTAATGGCTTTTTCTCGCTCACGTTGTTCGGCATAACTTAATTTGCTCTCAGAAAAAGTCTTTTCAGTAAATTCAGATTGTTTGTTTGTCGGAGACTTTGATAATTCAAGTTCAGCAAGACTCGCGATTTTTTTCTTTTCAAGGAATTCATATATTCCTCCGAGACATTCTCGCACCTTGCCACCACCAAATTCATATACTTTCTCGACAAGACCATCCAGAAATTCGCGGTCGTGAGAAACGACAATTACTGTGCCATTAAAATCCTTGATAGCTTGTTTTAGTATATCTTTGGTCTTCATATCAAGGTGGTTTGTCGGCTCGTCAAGAATAAGCAAGTTTACCGGCTCCAAAAGTAGCCTAATC
Source organism: uncultured Muribaculaceae bacterium (assembly GCA_964497305.1). Lineage (GTDB taxonomy): Bacteria > Bacteroidota > Bacteroidia > Bacteroidales > Muribaculaceae > RGIG4079. Next base: position 6,544 of record CAZCEB010000078.1, read on the forward strand.
ATGGCAAGACGTGTTTTTTCCCCACCTGATAGAACTTTTACTTTTTTGTCAGAAGCTTCTCCTCCAAACATGAAGGCTCCAAGAATATCGCGAATTTTTGTGCGTATGTCTCCTACAGCAACACGATCTATTGTATCAAAAACAGAGATACTTTCGTCAAGCAGCTGAGCTTGATTTTGAGCGAAATACCCAATCTTTACATTATGTCCGATTTTTAATTCTCCGGTAAATGGGATTTCATTCATAATGCACTTTACAAGAGTGGATTTACCTTCACCGTTTTTCCCTACGAATGCTACTTTTTCCCCTCGTTTTATTGTGAATGTTGCATTATCAAAGACCTGATGGTCGTCATATCGTTTTCCTACATTATCGGCAATGATTGGGTAGTCGCCTGAGCGTGGGGCAGGAGGGAAGCGCAGGTTTAGATGGGATGTATCAACCTCATCAACCTCAATACGCTCTATTTTTGATAATTGCTTGATGCGACTTTGTACTTGCACCGATTTTGTCGCTTTATATCTGAATCTCTCAATGAAATCTTCGGTATCTTGAATTTGTTTTTGCTGATTTTGGTAAGCCCTCATTTGTTGGTCAAGGCGTTCCTGTCGCAGTACAACATATTTTGAGTAGTTTACCGCGTAATCATAAATCTTTCCGAGTGATATTTCTATTGTGCGGTTTGTTACATTGTCTATAAATGCTCGGTCGTGAGACACGAGGACTACGGCATTGGCTTTGGTAATGAGGAAATTCTCCATCCATTGGATTGATTCAATGTCAAGGTGGTTTGTCGGCTCATCAAGTAACAACACATCGGGACGAGCCAATAATAATTTAGCCAATTCAATGCGCATACGCCATCCTCCGCTAAATTCCGATGTCGGACGATTAAAATCTTTTCTATCAAAACCGAGACCTAAAAGTGTTTTCTCCATTTCAGCCTCGCAATTATCGCTCTCTTCAATAGATAAACGTTCTGTCAAAATAGTCAAACGTTCAATTAATTCATTATAATCTTCGCTGTCATAGTCTTGGCGAGATTGTAACTGATGGTTTGTTTTTTCTATTTGTTTGTGAAGAGAATCGATATGAGAAAAAGCCTTGCGCACCTCCTCAATAACTGTCGATGTATCGCTCAAAACCATTTGTTGAGGAAGATATCCTATTGTAATATCAGTTGGTATTGCGACGCTTCCCGATGATGGCTTTTGTAATCCGGCAATGATTTTGAGCATTGTCGATTTCCCGGCTCCGTTTTTTCCGACAAGAGCAATTTTGTCCTTTTTGTTTATGACATAATTTATGTTGTCAAAAAGGGATTTAGCGCTAAATTCTACCGATAGATTTTGTATTGAAATCATTCTAAAGATAAGTCATTAACTTAAAAATACAAAGTTAACGACTAAAACA
>CAZCEB010000079.1:0-7952 GCA_964497305.1 uncultured Muribaculaceae bacterium
CCATTTGCTATTTTCTCTTTTCTTTGTTCTTCCAATATTGCTTTTTGTCGTTCAAAATCTTCTTGCCATGTCGTCTGTCTAATATTTAGGGCTTCATTGAAAGTTAATGCAAATAATGGATTTGAAAATGCGATATCGTCGTTTCGTAATTCCTGAGCTATATAATCAATGACTTTTATAGGCTTTGAATTGCCATCTTCATCGCAAGCTTCGCATAAATCAAGGGCTCCATATTTTAAGGCATATCTTAATACCTCTTTTTCATGAGGGAATAGAATTGATATATTATCATTGTTTATAGTTGATGCGCGACTGTCGGTCTCTATTGTTTGGCTATGTGTGATTGTCTCAATTTCATCTTTAGTGGGCTGTGTCGCTTGACCATATTGTAGTTTCCCTGCTTCTTTTTCTGCTCTTTCGTTGAAAAGTTTTGAAACTTGCAGGTTTAATACTTTTTCGTCAATATCAAGCATTCTGCTGCACTCTTTAATATAAACTGAGCGCGTAATATTATTGGGAATAAATGAAATAGATCTTACTATGTCATTTATTACTTTAGACTTTATGATGGGGTCATTTTCTACTCCTTCTAATAGAATAGAGGTCTTGAATCTGATAAAATCAGTTTCATTTTCTTTAATATAATCGACAAGTTCTTGTGCAGAATGTTTGCGAGCAAACGAATCAGGATCATCGCCATCAGGTAATAAAAGAACTTTAATATTCAATCCCTCAGCGAGCAACATATCAATTCCTCGTAGAGATGCTTTAATTCCAGCAGCATCACCGTCATAAATTACAGTAACGTTTTCGGTAAATCGATGAATGAGACGTATTTGTCCTTCTGTGAGAGAGGTACCTGATGAAGCAACAACGTTTTCAATCCCTGATTGAAACATGGATATTACGTCCATGTAACCCTCGACAAGAATACATTTGTCATGTTTAACAATAGCTTGTTTGGCTTGGTATAAACCATATAGGACAGAACTTTTGTGATATATGATTGATTCTGGCGAGTTTACATATTTAGCAATATCTTTTCTTTGAGAAAGCGTGCGTCCTCCAAATGCGATTGCTTTCCCCGAAATACCAAAGATAGGAAAGATAACACGTCCTTTGTAACGATCATAAACATGGTCGTTTTCGTTTCTGATGCACAACCCTGTAGAGATGAGGAACTTTTCATTATAACCATGAGCTGTTGCATCTTTATACAAAGCATCTTTTTGTTCAAGAGAATAACCAAGATGAAATCGTTTAATCATGGCATCGGAAATGCCTCGTTCACGCAAATAGCTTAATCCTATGTCGTTACCATCAGCGGTATCAGATAGATTCTTTTCAAAATGAGATAGAGCAAATTCATTGACAGCCATCATGCTTTCGCGTTCGGACTCTTCTTCTCGCTCTTTTTCGCTCATTTCATGTTCTACAATTTCGATATTGTATTTTTTCGCGAGATAGCGTAGAGCTTCATTAAACGTCATCTGCTCATGCTCCATTATGAAATTTACCGGGCTGCCACCTTTTCCACAACTGAAACATTTGCATATTCCTTTTGTTTTAGATACAGCAAATGACGGTGTACGTTCGTTATGAAACGGACACAATCCCATATAGTTGGCTCCTCGACGTTTTAGGTGTACAAAATCACTTACCACCTCAACAATGTCGGCAGTATCAAGAATTTTTTGTACAGTTTCGCGATCAATTCTTTTCATACGGAAAACTGATACAAAAGTAATAAATATTTGCCGTTAATTATCTATCTTTACAATCAAATCTCTATTTTTGAAAATCTAAAAATTATATAGTTATGAAATTAAAGAAATTGTTACTTGGATTTGTTGTGTTGTTGATGCCTTTTGTTATGCAGGCGACACGCATAATTGTACTTGCCGATGTGCATGTCGTACCGGGAAATGAATGTGAAACAAAGTTGAAAGAAGCTGTTGCTGAAATAAATATTTTGGATGTAGACGCTGTTGTAATGAATGGTGATTTAACAAATGAGGGTTCTGATCGCGAATTAGAGAATATAAAATCAATTCTTGATGAAATAAAGCATCCGTTATATGTATTGCCGGGAAACCATGAAACAACTTGGTCGCAGAGTGCCACAAAAACAATCTTTGATTTATGGGGAAATGATCGTTTCGTTACAGAGGTTGATGATTTGGTGATAGTGGGTATTGCTTGTGGTCCGTATATGAAAATGGGTGATGGACACATCAAACAAGAGGATTTGCATTGGCTTGATGCTACACTTAAAGAAAAAGTTAAGAATGGAAAACGTGTCGTGTCGTTTAATCATTATCCATTGATGAAAGATCTTGATAATTATATAGATTATGTGAATGTTTTGGAGAAATATCCGGTTGTAGTACATGTTAATGGGCATTATCACAAATATGAATATTATAAAGGTGGAGATATTGATTGCATGATGGTGCGTTCTCTTGACAAGAAAAAAGGTGATTATGGTTATACTATAATGGACGTTACAGCAGATTCTATATTATTTTATAATAAGAAGATAGGAGAAGTCCCTATTGCAGTAAAATCGTTTCCAATAGATGTTGATATTACTCCTATACAAGAAAATTATGACACCTCATTTAATGTACCCGATGGTTATAATGTTGAGAAAATTTATGCCGATAGTGCATCAATATTTACTCGTCTTGGGATAGATAATGATGCTGTATATTTTGGTAACTCATTAGGAATAGTAAAGGCTATTGATAAAAATATCGGTAAAGAATTATGGCAAATAAATACCGGGGCTTCGCTTTTTGCGCGCCCTATAGTTTTGAATAATGAATTTGTTGTAATACCATCGTCGACAAAAGAATTATTATGGGTAGATAAAAATCGTGGAGTCGTTATAAAACGAACTAAATCAAATGGACCATATGTTGCTGATGGTTTGTGTGTAAAGAATGATTATTATCAAGGTGGATATAAAAAGATGGAGAAATGGAACTCTAAAACAGGAGAATTGGTTTGGCGATATGATTCTATAAATAATTACTGTCAGGCAGCACCGGTGGTTGATGGTGACGAAATTTTCTTTGGCGCATGGGATACATATTTATATTGTCTTGATGTTAGGACCGGTCAGACGAAATGGAAATGGAATAATGGTAAGAAAAATAATCAATTAGGTCCCGGAAATGTTGTTCCTGTAGTAACAAACGAAAAAGTAATAGTTGTCGCTCCTGATCGTTACATGACAGCAATTGATCGTAGGACAGGTAAAACAATATGGAGAAACAAAGACCACAAGTATCGCGAAAGTCTTGGCGTGAGCAGAGATGGTAAACGAGCGTATGCAAAAACAATGGATGGCGAATTAGTGGCTGTATCAACAGAAGGTGATGAGTTTAATAAACTATGGGTTGTTGATATGGAACTTGGATATGAACATGCTCCATGCATCGTAGCAGAAAGTAATGGTGTAGTTTTTGCCGGATCTCGAAGAGGAATAGTTACAGCCGTTGATCCAAGGACTAAATCAGTAGTGTGGAGTTTGCCATTGGGCGTTTCAGAAATAAATGGCATAGATGTAGATAGTAAGACAGGAGATGTATATGTGTCTTTGATAGAAGGAACAATATGGAAAATATCTAAAAGATAAATACTACTATATATAAAGCAAAAAAATGGAGCAATTTTGCTCCATTTTTTGTTTAGTGATTCTTAGAAACGAAATTAATATATGATATAAGAGGTGAGAGGAGCAAGTTTTCCTGAAATTTTACCATCAGAAACGATGAATGTTGTGTTATATACTTTGTCGTAATATGAGCCATCTGGGAGAGTAGTAGCAAGAGATATACGTTGGTTTTGCTCAGAAATATTTATCAATGCAGCACCTTTATTGCCTCGATTGACTTCAATGATTGCTCCATTTTCTGACACGATAACATTTTCAGGTTGTCCGCTCATCGTTTTTCTGAATTTATTTACAGCAACAACTTCAGGATGTTTAAATTCATCATTTCCACGATCGCCAATGCGATTATTGCCCCAATAGTTTTCGCGAGTGCTTCCTGCAGGGCGACTATAAAATAGAGGAGTGCCTTGTTGGCGTGCAGCAAGGAAAACCCATCCCATGCGCACAAGTTCATCACTCATGCCTGCTGATTCATGGGCATTGCAATATGTATCATGAGATTCGACCCATGTAACAAGTTTATCGGGAGAAACTTTATGATGCCAATGTGTTAATGAGTCAGCATAATAGTTGTGTGCATTTAGGGCATTACGAAGAGCATGACCATAAGCACTTGCTGTTTGGCTGAAATATTCGGCATATTCTTCCTCTTTTACATTTTTATCTTGAAGAACTTCTCCATATATAAATAGACTATCTGGCATAAGTAGTGTAATGTCACGAATAGGCTCGCGACCTGTTGCAATATTCCAGAAATTGTTTTTTTCTGATTTTGCATCAAGAGGGTCTGATGGCAAACCGATGTGCTTAGCCGTATCATAACGGAATCCTCTTGCTCCACAACTGATGAGGTCGTTGACATATTGCATATAATAATATTGGAAATCAGGATTTTCAGTGTTTACATCGGGGAGTCCACCCATCATACCAGTTGTACATTCATAGCGGTCGTTCCATTGTGTAATATCTTTAAACCCATTGGCATGAAATAGATTTTCATGTCCGCCAACAGCACTATCAAGTGCTGCTGTTACTGCAGTGTGGTCAACAGCAGTATGATTAGGAAGAACATCAACAATGATTTTTACATTATATTTTTTTGCACTATCGCACATTGCAATAAATTCATCACGAGTGCCTAGCATATAATTGCCAATTTTCCAATCAATAGGTTGATAATAATAATACCATTTACCCATGACAGAATCTCCATCTTGGCTGAATAGTGCCATCCCCCCATTGTCTCCAATAAAACATGTGTTGGCCGGCGAGGTTTGAACATAAGTGTATCCCGACTCTGCAATGTCTTTCATGTTATTGGCAATTGTGTTGAAAGACCAAGACCAAGCATGTAGAATCAAATCATTATTAGTATTTACTGTTTCTTCAGGTGCTTTAGTGCAACTTGAAAAACTTGTTGATGTGGCAAGTATTGTTGCCACTGACAAAATAAAGTGTTTCATAAAATGTAAAATATGATATAATTGTTATTTACGCATCCCCAAAGTTACAAAATTATGCGTTACGAGCAATAGATTTAATTCATAATTAGAGGTAAATATTTCATTGTGATTAGTGATTGATTGGTGGAATTTTTTTAATTTCGTGCAAATTTTCTAATTCAGCCTAAAATTATGTCGCATTTGAGATTTAAAGTTGTAGAGGAAGCATTTGATCGAAAGGCAATTCCTGTTGATATTCCAGTTGAACGTCCTGAAGAATATTATGGAAAGTATGTGTTCAATCGTCAAAAAATGTTGGAATATCTTCCGCGTGAAACATATGATGCTCTTGTTTGTGCTATAGATAATAAAGAACATATATCTCGTGAGGTTGCCGATAGTGTAGCTGCCGGCATGAAACAATGGGCAATTGATAATGGTGCGCGTCATTATTCGCATTGGTTTCATCCGTTGACTGATGGAACAGCTGAAAAACACGACGCATTTGTTGAATTGCAAGGAGAGGGCGTGGTAGAGAAATTTGCGGGTAAATTGCTTGTGCAACAAGAACCTGATGCATCAAGTTTCCCTAATGGGGGAATTCGCAACACATTTGAGGCACGTGGATATTCGGCATGGGATATTTCTTCTCCTGCGTTTATACTTGGCAAGACATTGTGTATACCGACAATATTTATTTCCTATACTGGAGAATCGCTTGATTATAAAACACCATTATTAAGAGCAATAAATAGTATTGATAAAGCCGGTACCGCAATTGCTCGATATTTTGATGAAAATGTTAAGCATGTTATATCTTATTTAGGATGGGAGCAGGAATATTTCTTAGTTGATGAATCTTTATATTCAGCTCGTCCAGACTTAGTGATGACAGGTCGCACATTGATGGGGCATGAAAGTGCAAAAAACCAACAATTGGAAGATCATTATTTTGGTGCAATACCATCTCGAGTAGAGGCATTTATGCTTGACCTTGAAATAGAGTGTCATAAATTGGGGATTCCTGCGAAAACGCGTCATAATGAGGTGGCTCCAAATCAATTTGAATTAGCTCCTATTTATGAGGAAACAAATCTGGCGAATGATCATAACTTGTTGTTAATGACAATTATGGCTGAGGTCGCTCGACGTCATAATTTCCGAGTGCTTCTTCATGAAAAACCATTTGCCGGAATAAATGGCTCAGGTAAGCATAATAACTGGAGCCTCGGTACTGATACGGGAGTACCTTTGTTTGCCCCAGGTAAAACACCAAAGGATAATCTACAATTTATCACATTTGTTGTTAATGTAATGGCTGCTGTGCATCGTCATAATGGGTTATTGAAAGCGTCAATTATGTCGGCGACAAATGCACATCGTTTAGGAGCGAATGAAGCTCCTCCTGCTATAATTTCTATTTTTACGGGAAAGCAACTTGGTGAGATTTTAGAGCGTCTTGAAAAGAGCAATAAGGACGAACTCATTAGTTTTGCAGGAAAAGAAGGTTTAAATCTTGGGGTATCTCAAATACCTGAGATCATGGTAGATAATACCGATAGGAATCGAACATCTCCATTTGCATTTACAGGTAATAGATTTGAGTTCCGAGCAGTTGGGTCATCGGCCAATTGTGCTTCTGCTATGATTGCTTTGAACGCAGCTGTTGCAGAACAATTGACAGAGTTTAAAAATAAAGTTGATATACGAGTCGAACGAGGTGAGACATTACAGCATGCGCTTCTTGAGGAAATAAAACTATTGATAGTACAATCAAAAGCAATACATTTTGATGGTAATGGATATAGTGATGAATGGAAAGACGAAGCTGCTCGTCGAGGGCTTGATTGTGAAACAAATATCCCCAAAATATTTGATGCATATTTAAAACAATCATCGATTGATATGTTTAAATCTGCAGGCGTATTTTCAGAGGTAGAATTACATGCGCGAAATGAGGTGAAATGGGAAATGTACACAAAGAAAGTGCAAATAGAGGCGCGTGTGCTTGGAGATTTAGCGCTGAATCATATAATACCCGTAGCTACGCGTTATCAATCTCATCTTGTTGACCATGTGATAAAGTTGAAAACTCTTTTTGATGCAGAAAAGGGAGAAAATATTACATCACAAGATGTAGCAACAATAGAAACTATTTCCGAGTATATGGCGGTTATAAAGGCTGAAGTTGCAAAAATGGTTGAAGCACGCAAAAAAGCTAATCGTATAGAAACAGATAGAGAGAAAGCTATTGCCTATCATGATAATGTAGTGCCATGTATGGATAATATACGGGATTATATAGATAAATTGGAGTTGATGGTTGATAATGAAATGTGGCCGTTGCCAAAATATCGAGAACTATTGTTTATAAGATAAGAATTAATGTATTTTAACTAAAGGAGAGTGATGAAACATGTAACCATTTCATCTCTCTTTTCGTCTAAGTAATATAAACCAAAATAATAAACCAATGAAAAAGATAATTTTAATTGCGAGTGTAGTTATATTAGGATTGGCAGTTAGTTCATGTAATTTTAATTTCTATGGTAGCTCATCATCTACAAGCTATCATGGGGAAGTAATGGTGTCAGATACGGTATATGTTGAAGATTTTGAGGCGTTATCGGCTTTTGCTTCAGAGGCTGTTTATATACAAGGAGATGAAAATAAAGTTGTATATGAAGCTTGCGAACCTATCGCAGACAAAATAGAGGTTAAGGTAAAAGATCGCAAATTATGTTTAGGCGTTGATGGAGATAATAATGGGCATAAATTTAAATGTACTATAATGGGTCGTTTGCCATTAAATACAATAGATGTATCTG
>CAZCEB010000080.1:0-7946 GCA_964497305.1 uncultured Muribaculaceae bacterium
ATAAGAGCAATATCGCCAAGAACATCCATTAGTTTATGTCTTGCTGGTTCATTTGCTGCAAATAATGGTTTGTCATTGACGTATCCAAATTCAGATACATTTTTGCGTGGAACATTCATTAAATCAGCAATTCGGTCTAATTCTTCTTGAGGAAGCGGAGAATCATATATTACAATTGCATTATCAAGGTCCCCTCCTTTTATTAGATTACCTTTTACAAGTGGCTCAATTTCACGAACGAATACAAATGTACGGCTTGATGCGATTTCAGTGGGGAAATCTTCAAGATTTTCCAATGTTGCAAATTGATTTGTCAATATTGGAGAATCAAAAGCGACCATAGTGTCAATGCTAAATTCATCGTCAGGTAGGACTACTATCGATGATTCTGTTGTATCATCACGAACTTCAATCTTTTGTTTTACAATATAGTAATCTTTTTCTGCTGATTGTTCTTCAGTTCCTACTGTAGCAATTTTCTCACAATATTCTTTTGCACTACCATCCAAGATAGGTAGTTCAGGAGCATTAAGTTTTATTAAACAATTATCTATGCCTGCTGCATATAGAGCCGCAAGAGCGTGTTCAATTGTGCTAATCTTTACATCTCCTTTGCTAATTACTGTTCCACGAGTTGTATATGTAACATATTCTGCTAATGCATCAATTATTGGCTCTCCTTCAATGTCAATGCGTTGGAATTTATAACCATGATTTTCTGGCGCAGGACAAAATATAGCTTCTATATACATTCCTGTATGAAGCCCTTTGCCAGCTACGGAGAATTCATTTTTTAATGTTAACTGTTTCATATAGCTTTATTTATTCAATTTTTTCTCTATATCGTTAATTCTATCATTTAGCTTGCCTAAATTTTTTATGTATACTGATTGGCGAGCAAAATCTTTGACATCAGTCGCTGGATATCCCATTAAACGACTATTATCTTTTACGTTTGATGGAATGCCTGATTGTGCACCGATTTGTACATTATTACCCACATTTATATGTCCGGCAAATCCTACTTGTCCGCCAATCATGCAATTTTCTCCCACTTTTGTAGATCCTGCGATTCCCACTTGTGCAGCCATTACTGTGTTAGAGCCGATTTCGACGTTGTGCGCAACTTGGATTAGATTATCTAATTTCACACCATTTTTAATTCGTGTGCTACCCATTGTAGCTCTATCTATTGTAGTGTTTGCCCCAATTTCAACATCATTGCCAATTTCAACATTGCCAATTTGTGGGATTTTGTTATAACCTGAGGTTACAGGTGCAAATCCAAACCCATCACCACCAATAACGACTCCGGCATGTATGATACAACGATCCCCGATTTTGCAACTATTATATATTCTTACTCCTGGATAAATAATGGTATTATCCCCAATTTCAACATTATTGCCAATATATACCTGTGGATGTATCTTAACACCTTTGCCTAATTTAACACCTCTCCCAATATATGCAAATGCTCCAACGTAACTATCCTCTGATATTTCAACACCGGGAGATATAAAAGATGGTTCTTCAATACCTGTTGGTTGAGGATTCATTAGTTGGCTTACTAAATCAAGAAGCATAGCTAATGTCGCATATGGGTCATCTACTTTTATTAAAGTTGTGTTTATTGGATGTTCAGGTGTAAAGTCTTTACGAACTAATACAATTGAAGATTTTGTATTATAGATATGATGAGTGTATTTGGGATTTGCTAAAAAAGATATAGCACCAGGATGCCCTTCTTCAATTTTTGCAAAAGTATTTACAATTGCATTATTATCACCTTCGACGATGCCGTTTACAAGTGTTGCTATTTGTATAGCAGAAAATTCCATCTATTTATGATTTTAAATTCAATTAGTTTTAACATACAAAGATGGTAAAAAAAAATTACATATAAGGAATGTTTTGATATAAAAATGATTAGTATTATCCAAAAAGAGCATAAGTTTAGATAAAATGATTATAAAACTCGTATGCCTTTGTCGGAGATTGATATGCGATGCTCTTTATATAATAAGCCAATGGCTTTTTTGAAGTCTTTTTTACTACATGCAAAAATCTCTTTTATTTCATCTGGATTAGATTTGTCGCATATTGTAGTTTCTCCACCGTTTATTATTATCCAATTATATATTTTATTAGATAATATTGAAATCCTATTTTCGATCTTATCACTTAGTGTTAAATCGATTTTCCCATCTTGTCGTACCGTTTTAACAAAAGCATTAAGTTTGTCCCCAATATTAATTTCCTGGAAAATCTCATTATAATATAGCATTCCATGAAATAAGTTATCTACAATAACTTTATATCCAATTTCTGTTTGAGCATATACCAGTATATTAACCGACTCTCCATTTTTATAGCATGGTATTTTATTCCCGAGAAACTTTTCTATTTTAGAAGATGCAACTATTCGTTTAGTTGTATCATCTAAGTATGCGTAAACTAAATATTTTACATCTTCTTTCATGCGTGCCTTTTGCTCTCTAAAAGGAACTAATAAGTCTTTTGGTAATCCCCAATCTAAAAAAGCACCAAATTGAGTTATTTGTTTAGCTTTTATATAGGCAAATTCGCCAACTTTGATTAGTGGCTTCTCGGTAGTAGCGATTAATCTATCTTCTGAATCAGTATAGATAAATACATTTATGCTGTCGTTAATCTGTAGCGGCGTGTTTATATATCTTGATGGTAATAATATTTCTATATTATTGCCACCATCAAGATATGCACCAAAATCTACTAATTTGAGAACTTTTAAGTTGTTGAAATTGCCTATATTTATCATATATTCGTTATATTTGTCATGTATTATAGAAATAATGCTACAAAGTTATTTTAAATAATTGATATGGTAAATTTTAATATCAAATAAATGGAATGTATTTTAAAATATTTCTCGAATTTAACTGATATACAGATACAGCAATTTAAGATGTTGGGATCTTTGTATCCCGAGTGGAATGAAAAGATTAATGTTATTTCTAGGAAAGATATAGATAATTTATATACTAATCATATATTACATTCATTATCAATTGCTAAATTTTTGCGTCCAATAGATGGGACAACATTTCTTGATATGGGAACTGGAGGTGGCTTCCCTGGTATTCCATTGGCAATTATGTTTCCTAAATGTTCATACCATCTTATTGATAGGATAAATAAAAAAATTAATGTAGCATCTAGTATTGCGAAGTCGATAGGGTTGACAAATGTAACATTTCAACATGGGGATATTGGGGAATGTCGTCAAAAATATGATTTTGTTGTTAGTCGTGCAGTCATGAGATTAGATGAACTTGTACCATTAATTAGGAAAAATATAGCAAAAAATGGGCGAAATAGTTATCAAAATGGTTTAATATGTCTAAAAGGTGGAGATCTTGAGGATGAAGTTAGAGGTATTAATTATCTGGTAATAGATTATTCTATTATGGAGTTTTTTAATGAGCCATTTTTTGAAACAAAAAAAATCATATATGTACCCATGTAATAAGTGTTAATTATGAAAGTAAGTCGTTTTACATTTAATATGTTTGGAGTTAATACCTATATATTGTGGGATGATATAAGCAAAGACGCTATAATTGTTGACCCCGGAATGATTAATGATGAAGAAAGATTTGTTATTGATAGATTTATAAAATCGAATAATCTAAAAATAAATTATATGATAAATACACATATGCATATAGATCATTCATTTGGAGTAGCACATATAGGTCAGAAATATGGACTAAAACTTATGGGGAATTCATTTGACCAATTTCTGGCAGGTCGCTTGAAGCAGCAAGCTATGATGTTTGGATTGCCTATTTCAGTAGATGATTTGATTATTGAGAATAATTTAAGAGAGGGAGATAGATTAAAGATTGGTGATGAAGAAATTATAGTAATGCAGATTCCTGGCCATTCACCTGGAAGCATAGTGTTATATGCTCCTAATTCAGGATTTGTTATATCTGGAGATGTGTTATTCAAGCAAAGTATTGGGAGAACAGATCTACCGGGTGGAAATTATAACCAATTAATAGATGCGATTTGTTCAAAATTATTAACATTGCCCGATGAAACTATAGTATATCCAGGACATGGATTAGAGACAACAATAAAGGACGAAAAACTACATAATCCTTACATATAAGAATAAAGCCTTGTACTATACACAAGGCTTTGTTCTTATATAAAATAGTCTTTTTATATTCCTATTTTTTTTGTGCTTTTTCCCAGCTATCTTTTAATGCAATTGTGCGATTAAATATGATATTATCTGGAGTTGAATCGTAGTCAGGCGTAAAGTATCCAATACGTTGGAATTGGAATTTATTGCCTAAAACAGCATGCTCGGCTAAAAATGGTTCTATTTTCACTCCAGAAATCACTTTTAGAGATTCCGGGTTAAGCATTTCACGGAAATCACGATCTGTTTCTGCCGCAGGATTTTCAACATTAAATAATCGATCATATATTCTAACCGTTGCATCTTTGGCATGTTGAGCAGAAACCCAATGTAATGTGCCTTTAACTTTGCGAGCGCTACCAGGAAGTCCGCTACGAGTATCTGCATCATAGGTGCAATATACCTCGTCAATATTTCCAAATTCATCTTTTTTGACACCAGTACATTTTATGATATATGCTCCTTTAAGTCTAACTTCGCAGTCTGGTGCTAAACGGAAATATTTTTTAGGTGGATTTTCCATAAAATCATCACGTTCTATATAGATTTCACGAGAAAATGGCATTGTGTGAACTCCACTATTTTCTTGTTCAGGATTATTTTCCATTTCCACCATTTCTACATTTCCTTCAGGGTAATTGGTTATAACAACTTTAAGAGGGTTAATAACGGCCATTACACGTGTTGCGTGTTTGTTGAGGTCTTCTCTAACGGCATGTTCTAATAAAGAAATGCTATTAAGAGCTTCGTATTTTGTATATCCAATTGTTGAAATAAAATTTTTTATAGAATCAGGAGTGTATCCGCGACGTCGCATTCCACAAATAGTTGGCATTCGAGGATCGTCCCATCCTGCAACCAATCCTTCTTTTACAAGTTGTAGCAATTTTCGTTTGCTCATTACTGTATAAGTGAGATTTAGTCTATTGAATTCTATTTGTCGAGGGCAATAACTTTCGTCGGCAAGTTCTTTAACATAGTATTCATATAATGGACGATGAGGAACAAACTCAAGTGTACATATAGAGTGTGTAACACCTTCGAAATAGTCACTTTGACCATGTGCAAAATCATACATCGGATAAACGTTCCACGCAGTCCCTGTTCTATGGTGTGGATGCTTGATTATGCGATACATAATTGGATCACGAAAATGCATATTTGACGAAGACATGTCTATTTTAGCGCGAAGCACTCGTGTGCCCTCGTCAAATTCTCCTTTGTTCATCCTTTCAAATAAATCAAGATTTTCTTCGATAGAACGATTGCGATAAGGACTTTCTGTGCCGGGGATTGTTGGAGTGCCTTTTTGTGCAGCTATCTCTTCTGATGTTTGATCATCAACATATGCTTTTCCCTCTTTAATTAGTCGGATCGCTAAATCATACAATTTCGGGAAATAATCAGAAGCGTAAAATTCTCTATCACCCCAATCAAATCCTAACCAATGTATATCTTCTCGAATTGCATCTACGTATTCAACATCTTCTTTTACCGGATTTGTATCATCAAAACGTAGATTACAAGTGCCGCCAAACTTTTCAGCAATTCCAAAGTCCATACAAATTGCTTTAGCGTGTCCAATGTGTAAGTATCCGTTTGGCTCAGGTGGGAAACGAGTATTTAATCGTCCTCCGTTTTTGCCTTCTTGTAAGTCATCGAAAACGAGTTGTTCAACAAAATTCAACCCTTTTTTCTCGCTATTTTCAGATTCATTAATTTCAACCATATATATTCTTTTTGATACTTAATGAGCTATCGTTACTTATTGAGTGCAAATTTAGTGAAAATCTCGGTTGTTTTAATATTGAAATAAAAATATTTATTAGATATAAATAAAATAAGCGAGTCCCAATATTGGAACTCGCTATATCTTAGTTGCAATAAATAAGAATTATGCATTCTTAACTTTGTCAACAATAGCTTTAAATGCAGCTGGATTATTAAGCGCAAGGTCGGCAAGAACTTTACGATTAATTTCAATACCTGCTTTGTGGATAAGTCCCATCAATTTTGAGTAAGATAGGTCTTCAAGACGAGCAGCTGCATTGATACGTTGAATCCAAAGCGCACGGAAATTGCGTTTTTTGTTCTTACGATCGCGATATGCGTAAGTCAAACCCTTTTCCCAAGTGTTTTTAGCTACGGTCCAAACGTTTTTACGGCATCCGTAATAACCTCTTGTTAGTTTTAAAATTTTCTTTCTACGAGCTCTTGAAGCTACATGATTTACTGATCTTGGCATTTTTGTAAATTTTTTGAATGTTAGCGGCTATATGCTCTTTAGTTGCTAAACATTCGGTTAATAAAAAATTAAAAAATCACTAATTAAACTTGAAACCAATATTCTACTTGAGGGCAAGTAATGCCTTTACGTTGCTCTCGTCAACTTTTGCTACTGTAGATGTGTGAGTAAGGTTTCTTTTTTGCTTTTTTGTCTTCTTTGTTAGAATGTGACTTTTGAAAGCATGTTTTCTTTTGATTTTTCCTGATCCGGTAAGGGCAAACCTCTTTTTGGCACCGGAGTTAGTTTTAATCTTTGGCATTTTTGTTAATTTTAAATAATTAATTAGTTATATAATTCTCATCAACTCGTGATGGGATGATTATTTCTTTTTAGGTGTGAGCATTATTATCATTCGCTTCCCTTCAAGTACAGGCATCTGTTCAACTTTGCCATATTCTTCCAAATCGTTTGCAAATCTAAGTAGCAATACTTCTCCTTGCTCTTTAAATAAAATTGAACGACCTTTGAAAAAAACATAAGCTTTAACCTTTGCTCCTTCTTTAAGGAATCCAACTGCATGTTTCAATTTGAAATTGTAATCATGCTCATCTGTTTGGGGACCGAAACGAATTTCTTTAACAACGACTTTAGTCGATTTTGCCTTTTGCTCTTTTTGGCGTTTCTTTTGTTGGTAAAGAAATTTTTGATAATCAAGAATCTTGCATACCGGGGGTTCTGCATTTGGTGATATTTCTATCAAATCCAAACCTAAATCATCGGCTATTCTCAATGCGTCTTGAATGGAGTATACTCCTACTTCTACGTTATCTCCGACGAGACGAACTTCTCGAGCGCGAATACGCTCATTTATAGTGTAGGCATCTTTAGCGTTTTTATCTCCTTTACGGGGCTGAACATTTTTGTTTTGTCCCGAATTTTGGGGTTTATTATCCATTCAGTGATTTTATTGATTAATCATTTGTTCGACTTCTTTTGTCAAATTTTCTGCAAAGGTAGTAATTTTCATTAAACCTTTATCACCTTCGCCCTGTTTTCTTACAGAAATTTCATCATTTTGTGCTTCTTTTTCTCCAACAATGAGCAAATATGGTATTCTTTTTAGCTCATTATCACGAATTTTCTTGCCAATTTTTTCATTTCTGTCATCAACAATAGTTCTAACGTCAACTGTATTTAGTCGTTTTGCTACCTCATAGGCATAATCGTTGTATTTCTCGCTGATCGGTAATACAACGGCTTGATCTGGTGTTAACCACAATGGGAAACGACCGGCTGTATGCTCTAAAAGTACTGCGACAAAACGTTCCATAGATCCAAACGGCGCACGATGTATCATTACGGGACGATGCTTTTGGTTGTCAGCACCAGTATATTCAAGTTGGAAACGTTCTGGTAGATTGTAATCGACTTGAATTGTACCCAATTGCCAACGGCGTCCAATTGCATCCTTAACCATGAAATCAAGTTTTGGACCATAGAATGCAGCTTCTCCTAATTCTTTTC